>CALWOS010000181.1 GCA_944383185.1 uncultured Oscillospiraceae bacterium | reverse complement strand
CCGCCACGTCGACGGTTTTCCTATCTTAACAGATTCAGATCCGCTTGTCAAGCTTTTTCGCTCCCAAGCTCCCGCCCCTTCGTGACAGCTTTGTTAATATACCACCCATATCCAGAATTGTCAAGGGGATTTTTTGAAGTTTTTTGATCTTTTTTTGAAGATTTCGAGAGATACAAAATATTGTAGTTTTTTCCGGACATACTACCCAATATGTTACACTTACCCTTTTTCTTTTCCAAAACGCCCCCGGGCCCCCATCCCCGGGTACCGCCGAAATATTCTGTGCCCCTCTCCCCGGAGAACATTGAAAAAATCTTTCAAAGCTGCGCGGATCTTATCTCCCGTCCCCTGGCTGTGGGGGGCGATCCGTCCCGCCGGGGCCGGGCCCTGTGGCTGGACGGGATGGTCTCCAGCGGGGAGGTGGCGGAGACGGTGCTGCGCCCCCTCACGGACAAAGAGCGCTTTCCGTCCGCCCTGTCGCCCGAGGCAGCGGCGGAGCAAGCCCTCCAGGGCAGGATCTATGCCTGCACCGTCCGCGCCCTCCACACGGCGGACGAGGCCGCAGCCGCCCTGCTCAACGGCTGCTGCCTGGTCTTTTTCCCTGCGGATGCGGGCTGCCTGAGCTTTGAGGTGAAAAGCCCCCAGCGCCGCGGAGTGGAGCAGCCCTCCATTGAAAAGACCGTAAAGGGCGCCCGGGACGCCTTCAGCGAGACGTTACGCACCAACACGGCCCTGGTGCGCCGGAAGCTCCGCACAGCGGAGCTCCGGGTGGAGCAGACCACCGTGGGCCGGAAAAGCGGCACCACTGTGGCGCTTTTGTACCTGGAGGGCGTGGCGGACCCGGCCCTGCCCCGCCGGCTCCGGGAAAAACTGGACGCCCTGGACGTGGACGGGCTCCTCTCTGCCGGGGGACTGGAGGAATATCTGACGGAGTGCCCGGCCTCTCCTTTCCCCCAGATGCTCCACACCGAACGTCCGGACAAATTCGCCGCGGATCTGCTCCAGGGGCGGATCGGGCTTTTGGTGGACGGGCTGCCGCTGGGTTTTCTCCTGCCGGCCACGCTGCCGGCCTTCCTGCGGGTGGGGGAAGACACGGCTCTCCACTGGACTTCGGCGTCCATGGTGACGCTGCTGCGGTATCTGGCGCTGGTGATTACTCTGGTGCTGCCGGCCCTCTATGTGGCCATCGCCATGTACCACCAGGAGATGATCCCCCTGCGCCTGCTCCAAAGTGTGATCCGCAACAAGCAGCAGGTACCCTTTTCCACGGCCACGGAGATCCTGGGGATGCTGGCGGCCTTTGAGCTACTGCAGGAGGCGGGGCTGCGCCTGCCGGACCCCATTGGCCAGACGGTGAGCATCATCGGCGCCCTGATCGTGGGCCAGAGCGCCGTGGAGGCCAGCGTCATCAGCCCCATTGCGGTGATCATCGTGGCGGTTGCGGGAATCTGCGGCTATGTCCAGCCCAGCCAGGATCTGGGCTCGGCCCTGCGGCTGTGCCGTTTTGTCCTGGTGCTGGCGGCCATTGCCGCGGGGATGGCGGGACTGGTGGCCGGGGTTATCCTGCTGGTATATCACCTGGCGGGGTTGTCCTCCCTGGGGGTGAGCTATCTGGCGCCATTGGACCAGGGCGGGCTGCGGCAGTTCCTGCGCAGCGTATTCCGCCCGCCTCTGTGGACCCAGAAGACCCGGCCTCAGGAACTCCACCCCCGGGACCGGCGGCGGCAGAAGTGAAGGAAAAAGGAGGGCCTGGAAATGGGATACCTATATAATAATAGAGGGACTGTCAAAAAACCTTCGGAAAATTTGCTGTCGCAGCCGCGCCAGGTGTCACGTACGAAGTTCCCTCCTCGCGGCGCAGCGGCTGCGGTCTCCGCGAAAAATGTGCCGCCGGCATATTTTCTTCACGCTGCGGCGCCGCCGAAAATACTTCTCACGGAGCGTACGTCAAATTTCCCCTCATATACCCCGCCGGAGCCCAGCGAAGCGGGCCCGGTGTGGAGAGGAGGCATAGCGGAGCGAGCGACGCCTGCCGCTTGCGGCGGACGGAGGGATACGCAGCTTATGCCGGCGGCGCGGAGTGCCATTCCTTTTTTCAAAGAAGGCAGTGCCTTCTTTGACACGCTGAATAGAAAAACCGTCCGCCGCGCCCTGGGGTTGACGGCGGCGCTGCTCTTGGCGGCGCTGCTCACCGGCTGCGGCGGGCCGGGCAGCATCTACGCCAACTACCAGAACGTAGAGGATCTTCTGCCCGTGCAGGTCCTGGGCCTGGACGGCGCGGCGGACGCGCCGGAGCTGAGCTGCCTGGCCGTATCCACGGAGGAAGGCGGCAGCCCCCTGGGCCTCGCCGCCTCCGGCTCGGGCGTGGAGAGCGCGCTCCAGGCCCTCCGGGAAAGCAGCCCGGGCAAAGTGCTGTACTTTTCCCACGTCCAGTATCTCCTGGCCGGGGAAGCGCTGGCGGCGGAGGGGCTGCTGCCTCTGCTGGACTACATGGAGCGGATGCCCACCATACGCATGCACACGCCGCTGGTGGTGGTGCAGGGAGATACGGCGGCGGCAGCGGTGCTCCCCGGCGAAGGCGGCACGGACACAGCCGCCCTTCTGGACGCCCTGAGTCAAGAACTGGCGCTTCGGGGGGACAGCCGGATGTACACCTGCCGTGAGATCGCCCGGGCCCTGGCGGAACGGGGCGCGGCGCTGTGCTGCGCCGTGACGGCGGAGACGGCGGCGGACTTCCGTCCCGGCGCGGAGGGGGTGCAGCTCATCCCCGCGGGCTACGGCGTCCTGAAGGGCGGGGCCCTCGCCGGCTATCTCACCGGGGACGCCGCCCTGGGGGCCAGCCTCATCCAGGGAAATCTGGGAGAGCTCGGCCTCACGCTGCCCGGCGGCGTCTCCGTCAAGCTGGATGGGACGGAGTTCCATTGGGAGGCACATTGGAACGAGGACGGCGTCCTCACGGGCCTCACCGGCGTGGGCGAGCTCCGGGCGGCGGTGACGGGCCTGAGCCGGGAGATGGATCTCCAGGATCCCGGCGTATGGCGGGAACTGAGCCGGCAGCTCTCCGCCCTGGCGGAAGGCTGGGCGAAGGCCGCCGCGGCAGCGTGCGCGGAACTGGACGCGGACTGCCTGGGACTGGGCGCGGCGGCGGAACGTACCCGCCCCTTGGGGGCCGCGCCCCCCGCCGCCGGCTGGCTGCGGACGGCGCCGCTGCGCTTTTCCATCACCGCCCAGGTGGGCCGGACCTACGGCCTGGACGGCGCCCTGCCCATAGGGGGAGGCACGGCGGAATGAAGGCGGACCAGATCACCCGGCGGCAGATGTCCGCCCTGCTGTTCCTCACGCTGCTCTCCCCCCTGATCCGGGTGCTGCCCCGGCACATCGCCGGGGCAGCCGGGGGCATGAGTTGGGTCTCCCCAGTGCTGGCCCTGCCCTTTGCCCTTCTGGGTCTTTGGCTCCTGGGCCGGCTCCTTTCCCGGCGGCGGGAGGGGGAAGGTCTGGCTGAACTCCTGCTCCGGGGCCTGGGCCCCCGTGCCGGGCGGGCAGTGCTGTTCCTCTGCGGGGGATGGATGCTGTTTTACGCGGGATTTCTGCTCACTAGCTGGGCGGAGCGTCTGGTGTCCACGGTGTATCCATCCAGCTATCCCTGGCCGTTCCTCATTTTGATGCTGGCGCTGAGCTTGCCGGCGGCGCTGGGCTCGCTCCAGTCCCTGGCCCGTTCGGCAGTGGTGTTCCGGCCGGTGCTCTTGGGGCTTCTGGCGCTGGTGTTCCTGCTTCTGGCGCCTGAAGCGGAGCCGGGGCTGCTCCGGCCCAGCCTCCGGGGCCTGCCCGGGGCGGCGGCGGGGGTGCCCGCGGTGCTGAACGTCCTGGGGGTGGGGATCAGTTTGTCCTTTCTGGCGGGGCATGTACCCCGGGAAGCGGGCTTTTTCCGGCGGTATCTGGGCCTGGTGCTCACGGCTGTCGGGCTTGCGGTACTCTTCTGCGCGGTGACGGTGGGCATCTTCGGCCCCAAACTCACGGAAAAGCTCACCTTTCCCTTCTTTGTACTGCTTCGGGACCTCTCTGTACTCCGCGTGGCGGAGCGGCTGGAGGCCCTGGTACTGGCCATTTGGATGATCTCGGACTTCATGCCCATCGCCGCGCTGCAGCTGGCCGCCTTCCACTGCCTCCATCTGGCCCTCCTGGGCCGCCCACCAGTACCCCGGCTCCCGGGGCAGGGGGTACAGCTCTGGCGGGAAGGACGCTTTCTGGTGTGGCTGGGGGCGGCTGCAGTGCTGATCGTGGCCTTTTCCATCGCTCCGGACAGCTACACCCTCCAACACTGGTCCGACGATCTGATCCCGCCCCTGGCCGCTGTCTACGCCTTTGTGCTGATCCCGGGCAGCCTGGCCGTGGGCCTGCTCCGAAAGCGTCTGTAGAGGCGGGGCAAAAGCGCCCCGGCGCGTACCAAAGCGCCCCGCCTTTCCCCCATATCCTTGCATTCGCGGAAAAAATGGTGTAACATGGCATCGTTATGGAAAACCTGATCTATGCCCTGAAACAGCATCCCGACCTCACTCCCCCCTCCGAACTTCTGGAAGGGGGCGCTTTGCCTGCCCTTCTCACCGGAGTGTCCGCCGTGCACCGGGCCCACTGGTTCGCCTGGATTTATCAAGAGCTCCAGCGGCCCATGGTGGTGGTGACCCCCGACGAGGTCTCCGCCGCCACGCTGGCGGCGGACCTGGAGAGCTTTCTGGACCTGACCCCGGTGGTCATCGCCCCACGAGAGATGGCCCTCTACGGGGCGGAGGGCGTCTCCCGCCAAGGGGAGCGGCAGCGCATCGCAGCCCTGGACGCCCTGGCCGGGAACCGCGCGCCGGTGGCGGTGGTCACCGCCGCGGGGCTCCTGCAGCGGACCATGGAGCCGGAGACCCTCCGGCG
>CALWOS010000180.1 GCA_944383185.1 uncultured Oscillospiraceae bacterium | reverse complement strand
CGTCCCCGGCCCACGCGCTGTGATTTCATGGCCGTGCCGCTTACAGCGGCACATGGCCGTTTTTGCTATGCTTTTGCATAGCAAAATGCAGCGCCTTTGCACTGCGAAAAACTGAGCCCTTTGTTTTTTCTGCGCTTCCTACATGGTCTATCACCTCCCTGGTCAGATATACCAGCTGAGAAAGAATTTCTTTTCAGCTGGTACAGCTGGTACTTGGGGGGAGAGTGCGAGAGGGGGGCGGTTTCCCCGTGGGGGAAGGCCGAAATTGGGCGCACTTCTCCCCGGGAGTAAGGCTATCTGGCATCCCGCTTGCGCTGCAGATACCGCTGGTAATATTCCAGTGCTTTCAGCACATACTCCTGCGTTTTTTGCGGCGGGATACTGGCCGGGATATACTTCCGCAGGCTTGCCGCCTGAAACACCACTTTTTCCCGCTGGTTTGGCTTTTCCTCACTAAGGATCGAGAGGATCACGGCCTCGCTCAGCCGTCCCTCCTGGGAGAATCTCTTCATCTTGATAGCCTGGGCCAGAGAGGGCGTGGCTTCCTCGTAGGCGATACACTCCAGGAGCGCATCCTGCTCCTCCCGGCGCAGATAGGACAGCTCCACTGCCGGTCGGAAGGCGATCTTCCCCTCATCCACCATGTCAAGCAACGGGGGAATCAGCTCGGTGAGACGGATATATCGCTGGACTTGGCTTTTGCTATCTCCAGTTTCGGCAGCAACAATATCTCTGGATTTGATACCGGCCAACTTGTGTTCCACTGGGGCACAAGTTAAATCCGTTCTTCTTCCCTGCCGCTTCATGGCCTCCAGGCGCATTTTGTAGCTGAACGCCTTCTCACTGGGCAGGATGGTGGAGCGCTGGAAATTGGATTCCACCATGAAGATGATGGCCTCATCCCGTGTCAAGTCCCGGATCTCCGCCCGGATCGTATCCAGTCCCGCAATCTCACAGGCCCTTCGCCTGCGGTGGCCGCTGACGATCTCATACCGCCCGTCCTCCTTTTGCCGGAGGACAATGGGGGTCAGGACGCCCCGTTCCCGGACGCTCTGTACCAGCTGCTCCATGTCCTCGTCCATCCGCACTTGGAAGGGATGGTCCGGGAAATCGTCGATCTCGGCAAGGGGGATCTCGTAGATCCGGGGCAGCCGCGCCTCCGCGCGCCCCTTGTCATCCAGAAACAGTTCATCGTACCCCGTCATCCCTAAGTCGATCTTTCTCACGCCGCTCAAGCTCCAGCACCTCCTTCGTCATGGCTTCATAGGCGGCGGCCACTTTGCCGCCTTTGTCGTAGGCAAAGATGCTCACGCCCTTCTCGCTGCTCTCGGCGGCCCGCACGGAAAAGGGGATCTCCGTGTCCAGGATGCGCAGATTCCCGCCCACCGTGGCGCGCAGCGCGTCGGCGATGCTTCTGGCGTTGTTGGTGCGCTTGTCCACCATGGTCAGGAGGATGCCGTCTATGCGGAGCTTCGGGTTGATCTGCTTCTTCACCCGGCGTATGGACCGCAGCAGCAGGTCCAGGCCCTTGGCGGAAAGGTAATTGGGCTGGCTGGGGATGATCACGCTGTCCGCTGCCGCCAGGGCGTTTATGGTCATCAGCCCCAGAGAGGGCATACAGTCGATCAGGATGTGGTCGTATTGGGGCTTCAGCTCCTCCAGGCAGCTCCGGAGCACATATTCCCGGCTCATGGCCTGGAACAGCGTCAGCTCCATGGCGGACAGCTCTATGTTGGCAGGAAGAAGGTCCATCCCCTCCGGGTGGTGCAGCCTGCCGGTCCGGGGCAGCACAGGCTCTTCCCGGATCACGGCCTGCATGGCCGTGGTAAGGGTCTCCTCCAAATCATCCGGTCTTCGCACGCCCATACAGAGCGTCAGGCTGTGCTGCGGGTCCGCGTCCACCAAAAGCACCCGTTTTCCCGCCCGGGCCAGTCCCGCCCCCAACTGAAAAGCCGTCGTCGTCTTCCCCCCCCCTCCCTTCTGATTGGCCAGGGCGATGACTTTACACTCCTCCCTGTGGTCTTCTCCTTTCATTGGATATAAAAATACCGCCTGCTGTTACAGGCGGTTATGTACGAACGGTGGGAAATATGTTATAGTCGCCGATTTTGATTGATGGAATGAGCGATGTGTGGTAGACTACAAGAGATCTCAGCCATTATTTGAGGTGTCTGCATGAGAAATAAGAAGCCGCCATTTGAAATTACCAACAGAATTATCGACTCAGTGGCAGAAATTGCCGAATTGGTGGGCCGTCTGTCCGTTTCCTCTCCCCTTTCCGCAAATCCCACGCTCCGCCGCGCCAATCGCATTCAAACCATCTATGGCTCCCTGGCCATTGAGCAGAATACCCTTTCCTTGGAGCAGGTCACTGCCGTGCTGAACGGGAAGCACGTCCTGGCTCCCCCAAAGGATATTGCTGAAGTCAAGAATGCCTATGAGATTTATGAGCGGCTTGATGAACTTGATCCTTATTCTTTGGACAACCTGTTGACTGCCCACGGCATTATGACGCGGGGCTTGGTCGAGGAATCCGGCATGTTCCGAACACGACCTGTGGGCGTGGTAGACAGTGAAGGAAATGTCCTGCATTTCGGCACCCTTCCGCAGTATATCCCTAATCTGGTGATGGAGTTGCTGGACTGGACAAAGACCAACGAGGTCCACATGCTGATTCGCAGCTGTGTGTTCCATTATGAACTGGAACTGATCCATCCCTTTGCCGATGGAAATGGGCGTGTGGGCCGCCTGTGGCATACACTGCTACTCTCTAAATGGAATCCAGCCTTTGCCTGGCTGCCAGTGGAGTCCATCATCCACAGCCGTCAACAAGAGTATTATAATGCCATCAACGCCTCCAACAACGCAGGTGAGTCTACTGTATTTATTGAGTTCATGCTCTCAGCCATCAAAGCATCGCTCATAGAAGTGATTAGCACGAGTGATGAAATGAGCGATGGGAAGATGGATAAGACTACACTTCGCTGGAAGAAAATTGAGGAGTATCTTAAAACCCACGACTATATTATGAACGCCGATGTGCGGGAACTATGTGGGGTGTCGGCAGCTACGGCGAATAGAATACTTGCTGGGCTTTCTATTGAGGGAAAACTTATAAAATATCGAAAATGTGGACATTGGGTCTATAAACTGAAACAATAAATAAAGGAGCTAAATGATGTGTTTGCTCAAGATAAGTTAGCTTGGCTTGAAGAATACGAGGAACTAATGTTTGGGCCATATCATACCGAGGACACTATAACTCGTGCCGCCAATATAAAATATAAATATATGCCCAATATGCTATTTAAATATCGTTGCTGCTCTTCCAATACATTTGATGCATTAGAAAATGATTTTCTTTTCTCTTCACAACCAAGCGAATTTAATGATATTTTTGAGGGAGCAATCGAGATTATCAGTAAAGACGTGGAAAAAAACATTTATCAAACTGTATATGATAATCTGAAAAGAGAAAAGCCATTTTTAGTTGATAGACCTACACATTCATATCACAACTTATTAGAAAACATCGCAATTAGCTCTGGGGGCTCTTATCAGGATATAGAACAGAATCATTCTGCTTTTTCTCTTATTGAACTTCTAGGAACTGAAACAAATAAGCATTTTTATAGGACAGTTACATTTCTTCAACATCAAGCTAGAAATATGTATAATATTTGTTGCTTTAGTGCCACCAATGACAATGAGACCATGTGGGCATATTATGCAAATAGTCATAAAGGATTTTGCGTAGGATATGATATAAAGGGTTTAAATAATAATCTAACTCATTTGACTTTTCCGATTCTTTATAAAAACCATTGCACTCTTAGAGTCGACGATATTAAAGATATTGATGGCAGTCTTTGTATGCACATACTCACAGAAAAATCTTTGGCTTGGTCCCACGAAAAAGAATGGCGTACATTTTTTCCTCCCAATTCGCCAAGTCACAAAGAAACCATGCCGACAGCAAAGGCAGTATATCTTGGTGCTAGGATTCTTCCAGAAGATGAAAAGCGATTAAAAGAGATCTGTAGCCATAAGCAAATTGTAATATATAAAATGGTACCCAAAATATCCGAGTATAAATTGATTCCAGTCCTCTTGCAGGATTAGGTATCTAAATCTTGTTGAATAGCCGCTTATCTTCCTAAGATTCTTACAACTTACAATATAACCGCGGTGCTACCCCGGTTACGCGCGAAGCCCGGAAACCCTTGATTTTCAAGGCTTTCCGGGCTTCGTTTACATTAGCGGCGGCGGGATACATAGCTGCGGCTGATGCCGCAGATGGAGGCCACCTCCCGCTGGGTGCGGGGCGGAAGGCCGTCCAGGCCGTAGCGCATGCGGATCACGGCCTGTTCCCGGGGGTGGAGCACCGTGCGGATATGGCGGCGCAGGGCCAGGCAGCTCTCCTGGACGCTCAGGCGCTCCAGCATGTCGTCTTCCTGGCGGATGATATCCATGAGGGACAGGCTGTTTCCATCCCCATCCGTGTCGATGCTCTCGCTGAGGGAGAGGTCGGACGCGCTTTTGCGCTGGCCCCGGAAATACATCAAGATCTCGTTTTCAATGCATTTGGAGGCATAGGTGGCCAGGCGCACGCCCTTGTCCGGCCGGTAAGTGGAGACGCCCTTGATGAGGCCGATGGTCCCGATGGAGATCAGGTCGTCCTGATCCCCCGCCTGGGTGTAGTATTTTTTCATGATGTGCGCCACCAGGCGCAGATTGTGCTCGATAAGCTTGTTGCGCGCTTCCAAGTCGCCCTCGACCCATCGCTGGATCAGTTTCGATTCCTCCGCCGCGTCCAGGGGCCGGGGAAAAGACCCGGTGTTGGTCCCCAGGCGCAGCATAAAAAAGGTCCCGCTGACCAAAAGCAGAAATGTGGTATACAGCATAGCTCCTCCCTTCTCCCCCGCCGGCGCGGCCCGCCCCAGGGGGCACCTTCTACCATCCTATTCCCGCCGCCCTTGTCTCCATACGCCCGATCCGGGCGATATGCGGTCCCGTGCATGCGGGCAGGCGGAACCTGCCGGACAGGCGTGGGTGCCCCTCCGCACCGGCTGCGTCGAGGCAAAGAAAACGCCGCCTGCATTTTGCAGGCGGCAAGTCCTTTGGCAAAGGTCAGAGGTATTCCACAATGCGGGTGTAACGCTCCAGGGGGGACTGGCCGTCGTGGGCGTCCAGGGCGGTGGTGCGGGACATGTCCCCAGGGCCCGTGACCCGCACCACGCCGGCGGAGAGAAGCGTCTCCGTGAGACCGGGTCTCTCCTCCTCCGTGCAGAGCAGCCCTCCCGTCTGGAGCCGGCCCCGGCTCCGGCGGAGGGCGGGCAGGAGCTCTTTCCGGGGCAGGGCCTTCAGCAGCACGCTGCCGAACTGGTCGCTGCATTCCAGCTCCCGGTCCCGGCAGAGGACCACCTCACAGCCCCGGCCCAGGCGCTTTTCCCGGTCCTGAGGATGGCCCGCCCAGCGCTCCAGCCGTTCCGTCTGCCGCCGGAGGGCCCGCTGGCCCAAAGCCCCCAGGTCCCGGACCGGGTACTTGGCCATGGCCCGCTCCAAAAGGGGCAGGAAGCGCTCCGCCAGGGCCTCCACCTGGGCAAAGTCCTCCGTATCCAGAAACACCGTCTGCAAGGAAGAACACAAAAGCTGCTTGGTCTCCGCCACGTGCCCGGCCAGCGCCGTGAGCCCCGCCTCCCCCGCCGGGGACGCGAGGGCGGCGGGGGTCACATAGCAAAAGCCCAGGCGGTGGCCCCACTCGATGAGCCTTGCCCCCGGGGGCGCCATGCGGCGGAGGGCGGAAACGGCCCCCTCCCCGCCCCAGACGGCGATGCCGTCCGCCAGGCGGGCCATGATCTCCATGGCCCCCAGGTCCGTGGATGGGGTGTCGAAGACAAAGAGCCGTTCGGCCAGGGCGGGGGCGCGGTCCGTGAGGGCCTGGAGCAGCCGCACGGAGAGGCCGTTGTCCCCGGCGGGGAGCTTCAAAATGTTCACGTTCCCGGCCAGGAGGCCCTCCACAGCGCTGTAGGCCGGCAGGCCGTCCACATTCCCCGCGGCGATGTGGAGCAGCACGCCCAAGGGCGCCCGCCGCCGCCAGAAGCCCGGCGCGCCTCCGGGAGACGCAGTCCACCTGGGGGCAAAAGGGCCCTCCCCCAGTTCCTGGCGGAACTTGGCCGTGAGGCTCTCCCGGCCCAGGAGCGCCGCGGCGGCACGAACCTGAGCGGTGCGGAGGGCGGGGTCCAGGTCCAGTCCCTGGATCTCCGCGTCATAGCGCCCGGCGAGGACCTCCCCGGCCAGAGCGTCGCAGGCGGCGATCACCGCCTCCGGGCCGGGGGGCGGCGCGGCCAGGGCAGTAAGCACATCCCCTTCCAGGGTTTTCAGAAGCCGCTCCTGCTCCCGGCTGGGATAGAGCTTCCCTTGATAGAGGATCATGTGAGCGCCTCCCTTCTCCAGCCTGACAAAAAAGTTTCCTTCCAGACTTTCTTGTCAGGCTGCATATGCCGTGACTTTCGTGCCCCGGGGGCACAAAAGTCCTCGCTTCGCTCCACGCACGCCTTGCCCGGCAAGGCTTTGCGCGGCATTTCCATTGCACACGAGGCGGGCCAGAGGCCCCCTCGCGCTCCTCCGCGCCTGGCGGTGCGGCTTCGATGGAGGATCATGTGAGTTCCTCCCTCCGCTTGTCCTCGGCGCCGGCGGCGCAGGTCTTGATGTCCACCATGCCCACCCGGCCGATGATCTCCAGCCAGGGGGCGCGGATGCCGCAGGGGCAGCTCTCCCCGGGGTGGAGCACCGCCAGGTCGTCCGTCATCACCGAGAGGATGGGCACGGCGTGGACCATGGGGGTCAGGAGGTTCAGCAGCCCGATCCGGCCCATGGGCAGGGGCTCCAGGGTCTCCACATCCCGGATCAGCACCCGGCTGTACACCGGGACATGGAAGTGGTGCTCCCGGCAGTCGCAGTAGCTGATGGGGTGCTCCACAGCCCCGAAGAACTCCCGGATGTGGGTTTCCGGGATGCCCAGGCGGTCCCGGGCCTCGCCGTAGAGGACCTCCTTGTCCACCGCTTCCCGGTAAAACTGCTTCCAGCCGCCCCCCAGGAGGATCATGGACCCGGGGGCAAGCCGCAGGGAAATGCCCCGGCGTTCCATCTCCTTCAGGAGGAAGTGGGTATAGGCGGGAAAGCCCACCAGTCGCACGGGCCGCCCCTGCTTCGCGTAGCGCATGAGCGCCGCGAGAAGTCCCTCCTGGTCCAGGTGGTACGCCCCGCCCCGGAACTTCAGGGCATACTCCCGGTGCAGGGCCGGGGCGAAGAGGGTGTTGCCGAAGGCGGTCTTGGCGATGACGGTCTTGTTGCTCCGGTGGGGCTGCCAGCCCAGGACGATGTAGTTGGTAAGTTTCCCGGAAAAAAGCCCGTGATACCGGGCCACGGACAGCACCATGCCCAAACCGCACAAAAGCCCCGCGGCGTCAAAGCCCATCTGACTCTTCCGCCCGGCGGTGCCCGACGAGGTGGCCTTGATGGGCATACGCCAGCGGGGCATGGAGAACAGGGCGTGG
>CALWOS010000179.1 GCA_944383185.1 uncultured Oscillospiraceae bacterium | reverse complement strand
CCGGTGGGCATCTGCGGCAGCGGCATCATCGACATCATCGCCGAGCTCTTCCGCTGCGGCATCATCAACGGCAAGGGCAAGCTGGTCCGGGAGGGCCGGCGCGTCCTCCACGACGAGCACGGCATGGGCTCCTTCGTCCTGGCCTTCCAGAGCGAGACCGGCGGCGTGAAGGACGTGGTCATCAACGAGGTGGACATCGACAACTTCATCCGGGCCAAGGGCGCCATCTTCTCCGCCACCACCACCATGCTCCACTCCCTGGGCTTCGATCCCTCCATCATCGAGCGGGTGTATGTGGCCGGCGGCATCGGCAGCGGCATCAACATGAAGAACGCCGTCACCATCGGCATGTTCCCGGACATCTCTCTGGACCACTTCCACTACATCGGCAACTCCTCCCAGACCGGGGCCTACGCCATGCTTTTGAGCCAGGGCGCCCGGGAGAAGGTGGACGAGCTGAGCCGGTCCATGACCTACCTGGAGCTGAGCAACGAGCCCCAGTACATGGACAACTTCGTGGCCTCCTGCTTCCTGCCCCACACCAACGCCTCCCTCTTCCCCACCGTCCAGGAGGAGCTGGGATTATAAAAGAGCCTGCTCTCCCCGGTCCGGCCGGACCGGGGAGGCTGACGTCCATCCTTTTGAAAGAGGTATCGCCATGGAACCCATCTACGGCAAAAACAACAAAGAGGAGCTGCCTCTGGAGTACTACCTGGCAAAATTCCGGGAGGGCGATCCCCAGGAGATGGCGGCGCGCTGCGCCCTGCCCTTTGACGGGGCGCGCTTCACCGTCCGCCTCATGGGGGACACCTTCACCCTCTCCCACCCGGATTTCGAGGTCCGGGGGGACCGGGAGCCCACCAACCCCGAGCGCATCCTGTTCCTCCGCTACCTGCTGGACGGGAGGTACGTCCCCCCCGCCGGCGCCTTCCGCACCTACCGGGAGTTCCCCTGGGGGGAGGTCTACCTCCAGCAGTTCACCGGCCGGTGCATCAAGCGCTTCGCCTTCTCCTACAACGGGAGAACCGGGCTGCTGCGCCGCATCATGGAGCAGCTTCCCGCCCACCCGGTGAAGATGGGCGACGTCGGCTACGAGCTGGAGCTGATGGAGGGCCTCGCCATCCAGCTCATCCTCTGGGAGGGGGACGACGAGTTCCCCCCCAACGCCCAGATCCTCTTCTCCGAGAACTTCCAGCAGGCCTTCACCGCCGAGGACATGGCCAACATCGGCGACATCGTCCTCAACCGCATGAAGGCCATCGGCGCGGCCCTGCCGGCCTGATCCCGCTGCCCCGTGCGCCTGCGGCGCACGGGGCATTTTACATAAAGTTTCGTTTTGGGGGAAAGTTTTTTCAAAAATGGCGGAAAAATGTATTGCAATCCGCCTGCGGATAGTGTATGATGGTGCCGTCTTCCAGGGAGGGATGCCTGGGGGGCACAACTGAATAGGATTGGTAGAGTAAGCATGGCGCGTAAAGTGGCAAGCGGCTGGGAAGTTGCCCTTGCACGAAAGGCCCCCGAGCAATAGGGCCTAAGATTCCATGCTGCATCCGCTACCGCACAATTTTTCGGATGTGATGATACCAATTCACGGCCGTTTTCCGGCCCTGGATTGGTATTTTTGCTGTCAGAGGCAGCAAAGGCAGCCGCCCTTGTGCAGTAGCTTCAATGCACTTTATCTCCTAGACCGCCCCGCCGGACGGCGGGCAACTATGAAAAGGAGGAGACGCATATGAAGCGTAACCAACACAGCATCCTGAACACCCGCAACCTGGTGATGATGGCCATTCTGGTGGCCATCCAGATCATCCTGGCCCGGTACCTGTCCATCCAGAGCGAGATGTTCCGCATCAGCTTTGAGACCATCCCCCTGGCCCTGGCCGGGATCTGGCTGGGGCCGGCCTCCGGCGCCATCGTGGCCCTGGTGGCCGACATTCTAGGCACGGTCCTCTCCGGCATCGGGCTCTATTTCCCGCCCCTCTCCCTGGGACCGGTGACCTTCGCCGTTCTGTGCGGGCTGGGCGCCAAGCTTTTCCGCAGGTATCAGAGGACCTGGGAGTACGTGCTGATGCCGGTGACCGTGACGCTGGCCGGGATCATCAACAGCTTTGTGGTGGGGGTAGCCGCCTTTGTCTGGTATCAGATCGCCGTCATGGGCACGGAGGGCTCCTTCTGGAGCCTGGCGGCCATCAACTTTGCCAGCCGCCTGACCACCAAGCCCCTGACCATCCTGGTCAGCACGCTGCTGGTATTCGTCATCAACCGGGCCGCCTACCGGCCGGTGGTGTCCCGCATCCTGGCCCGGAACCGGGCGTGAGCCCGCTCCGCCCGCAGATCCTTAAACTTAAAAAGAAATCAGGTAATCCATATGAACTATGATGAAGCCCTGTCCTATATCCACAGCATCAACTGGCAGTGGAGCAAGCCCGGCCTGGAGCGCACCCAGGAGCTGCTGGGAAAGCTGGGCAATCCGGAAAAGGGGCTGAAATTCATCCACATCGCCGGCA
>CALWOS010000178.1 GCA_944383185.1 uncultured Oscillospiraceae bacterium | reverse complement strand
GCCTCCATGGCCTCCTCCACGTCGCCGTTGGTGTGCTGTCCCGCCAGCTTCTTGGCCGTGGTCAGCGCCAGGGAACAGTTGGCGTACATCAGATCCATCGCCAGACGGCTCTCTGTGGCCCGCCGGGCTGCCCGCGCCTCTGCCCGGCGGGCGCTCCTCCGCGCGCCGTACTCCCCTCTTGCCGCCAAAATGGCGGCGCCTCCGGCGATCAGCGCGCAGAGCACCTCCGTCTCGATTCCGCATCCCTCCCCTCTTTGTTGTGCCGCGCTCTTTTTGGGGCGGCTCCCCCTGCAGGCTCACAGCCGGCACGCCGGGCCTCCCGCAGGCGGCCCCGCGGCGGGCCGTCATGAGTAGGCCGGATGCGGAAGTCCGTTGCACGCGAACGTGCAACCATGCAGAAAATTTTTTCTTGTGCCAAGGCGCCGCCATCTGTACCGGCGTGTTGTGCCCAGGCCCGGCTCCCGCAGCCGCTTTTGGATTCTTTTTCCAAGGGCTCCTGCTTTCTCTTTGTGTTTTTAGCGCTTTTCCCCATGCTCCCGCCCTGTGGGCAGCAGAACGGCCCAGGGAAAACCCGCCATAAAAGGGGAATGAAAAAGAAGACAACAAAACCAGGCCCACAGACTGTGGGCCTGGCGTGGGGGGATGATTACAGCATGTCCTCTCAGACACCCATCCAATGAACAGGATCAGGATTCTTCCGGGTCAAGATGTTTGCAGGGTGTATCGGAGATGAATATTTCTCCCAGGTTCCTTTTGTGTTCCTGCGCCGGCTCAGTCCCTGGCAGTACAAAGTTTTGGTCTCACCGGGAACACAAAACCGAATTGGGACTAATGAGATTTTCCCCTTTTTCCTTCTATAGCGGGTCCTTCCAGGCGCGGCCTATTCTCCCGCGGGATCTCCGGGCCTGCGGCGCCTCTGCCCGCCTCTTTCGGCCGGCGCGTCCGGCTCCACTGTGAAGACCTCCTCGATGGGCACGCCGAACACCGCGGCGATGTTCCACGCCAGCACCAAAGAGGGGTTGTAGCGCCCCTTCTCCAGGTTGCCGATGGTCTCCCGCCGGACGTCCACCAGCTTCGCCAGGTCCTCCTGCTTCAGATTCAGCCGCGCCCGATGCTCCTTCATCCGGTTTTTAATCACGCTCCATCCCCCAGTTCTCCCGGAAGCCGTACCAGGCCGCAGTCAGAGCGTAGACCGCCACGGAGGCCGCCCATCCCGCCGCACAGCCGGCAAGGAGCGCCCGTTTCGGGTCGAGGCGCCCCAGGGCCAGGGTCCCCAGCACGGTAGCCGCCATGACCAGCATTCCCGCCGCAAATGCCCGCGCGGCGGAGCGGGCCAGCTGGGCCTCCAGCATTTCGTCGGACCTGAGGAAGAAATACTGAAAGTCCACGGCAAAGGCGAAGAAGGCCAGGAAGCTCCGCGCCTGCGTGAAGACGCCGACAAGCCCCAGCAGGGAGAGAAAGCCCAGCGACCCGTACAGATACTGCTTTTTCATAGGGAATCCTCCGTTCTCAATAATGTGGTATATTTTTATCTTTATATTTGAAATATACCACATCAGAATGCCTCTGTCAAGGGAAATCCTCCCGCAAAGAACATTTGCGTGACATTTTTCCGCCCCTGTGGTAAGCTGGCGGCAGAAAAACGGGAGGGGGCGGCGGAAATGGCATCTGTTGGAAAACACATTCGCCAGCTGCGGCTTGCACGGCACCTGTCCCAGGAACAGCTGGCGGAAAAGCTGTTCGTCACCCGGCAGACCGTCTCAGCCTGGGAGACCGGCAGGGCTCAGCCAGACCTGGAGACGCTGGAGCGGATTGCCGCGGTCATGGAGGTGGAGCCCACGGTCCTGATCTACGGTCCCAACGCCGGCCAGGATCTGCATGCACTGAAAAAGAAGTGGCTGCGCAACGGTATCTATCTGGGGATTCTTCTGGCAGCGGCATACTATCTCCTCTTCTTCTGCGGCTTCTGGGACACCTGGATACACGGCCTCTCCTACCAGTTCGGGGACGAGGCCTATACGGTGGAAATGGAGGAAATTCCCGGCACCTGGACGCTGGAGCTTGACCTGACCGACCCGGAGAGCAACGTCGGCCAAGTCCTCTACGAGGACAGCAACGGCTGCTCCATTGAAGTTGCCAATCTTGCCTGGAACGTGGACGGCGACCGCGCCTGGAACCTGTGGCTTCGGGCCGCCGGCACCTGCCTTCCCTGGCGGGGCACCATCGTCTCTGGGATGATGACGGCCTCCGACAGCGAGATCTTCCCGCGCTTTTCCACAGATCAGGCCGCCTCCATGACGGTCTCCTGCGGCGGGGAGACCTGGTGCGGGACGCCGGTGGCAGACACGCTGCTGTTCAAAAATTGGAAAAACCGCGGCTACACGCTCTTCTGCGGGCCCGGCGATCCGGCGCAGCTGCCCGCTTCCGTCACCATCTCCGTGGAGGGGCTGCTCCGGTTCACCACCCGGCGCCTGCGGTGAGGATGCGGGCGGAAAGTTTTCAGATTCTCTCCCAAAAATATTGACAATTTCAT
>CALWOS010000177.1 GCA_944383185.1 uncultured Oscillospiraceae bacterium | reverse complement strand
GGCGCCACCAGCGGCAAGGTTTTCCTCAGCGGCGTGGCCGGGGAGCGCTTCTGCGTGCGCAACTCCGGCGCCACGGCGGTGGTGGAGGGCGTGGGCGACCACGGCTGCGAGTACATGACCGGCGGCTGCGCCGTGATCCTTGGCCCCACAGGGAAGAATTTCGCCGCGGGCATGAGCGGCGGCGTGGCCTATGTCCTGGACGAGAATCAGGATCTCTACCTCCGGCTGAACAAGGCCATGGTATCCATGGAACATGTGACGGAGAACCACGATATCAACCGGCTTCAGGAGCTGATCCAAGAGCATGTGGACGCCACAGGCTCCCCCAAGGGCAAGGAGATTTTGGCGCGCTTTGCGGAATACCTGCCCAAGTTCAAAAAGCTCCTGCCCTACGACTATGACCGGATGCTGCGTACCATCGCCCAGTTTGAGGAAAAAGGCATGACCCGGGAGCAGGCCCAGGTGGAGGCCTTCTACGTCAATACCAGAAAGGCGGGGAAGTAGTTATGGGAAAACCCACAGGATTTTTGGAGTATCCGCGCCGGGGGAACCCGTCCCAGTCTCCTCTGGAGCGCATCCGTCATTTCAACGAGTTCCGCTCCCGGATGGGGCGGGAGGACCGGCGGCTCCAGGGCGCCCGATGCATGGAGTGCGGCGTGCCCTTCTGCCAGTCCGCGGCGGTGCTGGGGGGCATGGTCTCCGGCTGTCCGCTGAACAACCTGGTGCCCGAGTGGAACGATCTGGTCTACACCGGGAACTTTGACCATGCCCTGGCCCGGCTTTTGAAGACCAACAACTTCCCGGAGTTCACCGGGCGCGTCTGCCCGGCCCTGTGCGAGGCCGCGTGTACCTGCGGCCTCCACGGCGACCCGGTTTCCGTCAAGGAAAACGAGCTGGGCATCATAGAAGACGCGTGGGAGCGGGGGCTTATGCAGCCCCGCCCCCCAAAGAACCGCACGGGCAAGCGTGTGGCGGTGGTGGGCAGCGGACCCTCGGGCCTGGCCTGCGCCGACCAGCTCAACCGCTTTGGCCACAGCGTCACCGTTCTGGAGCGGGAGGACCGCCCCGGCGGGCTTTTGATGTACGGCATCCCCAATATGAAGCTGGACAAGGGCATCCTGCGCCGCCGGCTGGACCTGATGGAGACGGAGGGCGTCATCTTCCGTGCCGGCGTGGACGTGGGCAAGAGCTGCGCGCCGGAGGAACTGCTCCGGGACTATGACGCAGTGGTGCTGTGCTGCGGCGCGGCAAAGCCCCGGGACCTGGCGGTTCCGGGCCGGGAGCTGCCGGGGGTCTGGTTTGCCGTGGACTTCCTCAAAGAGACCACCCGGAGCCTGGTGAATTCCGGCCTCGCCGACGGGGCCTTCCCCTCCGCCAAGGGGAAGCATGTGGTCATCGTGGGCGGCGGCGACACGGGCAACGACTGCGTGGGCACCTGTATCCGCCACGGCTGCGAGAGCGTCATCCAGCTGGAGATGATGCCCAAGGCCCCGGACCAGCGCACGGAAAACAACCCCTGGCCGGAGTGGCCCCGGATCTGCAAGACGGACTACGGCCAGGAGGAGTCCATTGCCCTCTTTGGCCGGGATCCCCGGATCTACCAGACCACGGTCACCGAGCTCCTCCCCGGAGAGGACGGCGCCCTGGGCGCCATCCGTACCGTGGGCCTGGACAAGGCCCTCAAGCCCGTGCCGGGCACGGAACAGGAGATGCCCTGCGAGCTGCTGCTCATCGCCGCGGGCTTCCTGGGCCCCCAGGACTATGTGCCCGAGGCGTTCGGCCTGGAGCGGACGCCCCGCTCCTGCGTGAGTACCGCGCCGGGGCGCTATGCCACCAATGTCCCCGGGATCTTCACCGCCGGCGACATGCACCGGGGCCAGTCCCTGGTGGTCTGGGCCATCCATGAGGGGCGGGGCGCGGCCAGGGAGGTCAGCGCCTATCTGATGGGCTATCCCCTGTGAGGAAATGGGAAAGGGGCGTCCCGCCGTTTGGCGGCGCCCCGCGGAAAACTTTCCATATTGCAAAGGGAACCGGCGTGCTGGCCACGCCGGTTCCCTTTTTATTCTGGGCGCCGCGCGCCTTTTACCCAGCCTTTGCGGCAAACTGGCTGTTGTACAGCTCGGCGTAGAATTTGCCCAGCCGCATCAGTTCTTCGTGGCTGCCCTGCTCAATGATGGTGCCGTCTTTCATCACCAGGATGTGATCGGCGTCCCGGATGGTGGAGAGCCGGTGAGCGATGATAAAGCTGGTGTGAACCGCTCCAAATTGTGCGGACAGCACAAAAAAGCACCTATATAAGGAAATATGAAACATTAAGAGGAGAGGCGCCGCACAAAAGGCGAAACAAAAAACGCTATGCAAAGAGATCCATCCCTTTGCATAGCGTTTTTTGTTTTTTTTCTTTCGTTTGGCACAGGCCGGCGTTCGGGCAATCGCTGCTCCATGCGCCTTTGCCGGGTGCGGATCCTTTTCCGCGATGTCAGGTTTTGGTCTCAAAGGCGTTGCCGCATTTCCGGCAGACCACCCGGATCTTTCCTTTGCCCCTGGGCACCCGGAGGGTGGCCTTGCAGGAGGGGCATTTGAAAAAGCGATATTGCTTCCGCTGCCGCCACATATCCCGCCGGACGGCGAAAAATCCCGTAACCTTCCGCTGAAACTGGAGATATCGGGCGTTTTCCCTCTGACGCTGATAGATATTTCGGGAAAAGGCTCGGAAATAACTGTAAAACAATAGCGCCAGGCCCAAGATCCAGAAAAGATTGGAGAGAAGTTCCACCCTTCGGGAAAGGACGCTCAACAGCAGCATGACACAGGCGGCGATGGAGGTGAAACGTGCGAAATGATCCACCCCGTTGCGGCCCATCATCAGCCTGGCAATCCGTTCGCGCATAAGAAAGTCCCCTTTCGTCTGATACCTATTATAGAACCTGACCGGGGATTTGCAATCTTTTTCTGCTGTCGCGGAAAAAAGTTTACAAATGCTTCATTTTCCAAAAATCGTTCACGGATTGTTTTCACTGTCTTGAAACGACGTTCAAAATTATGGGATATACTGACGCCACAAAATAAAAAACAACCGTTGCTGCGGTTTCCACATAGATGCATCCTTTCACTCCTCTCTTTTGTTGCGCGCCCCAGGGTTTCCCTGGGGCGCGACCCTTTTTCGGGCCGGAATCCCGGATCGGGGCCTGCTTTTGCGCCCAGCCCTGGAGAAAAAAGAAAACGCCAGACGGTGCGACATTCCGCCTGGCGTTCTCTTTATGGGGATGAGGACAAAATGAAAAAGATGAAACGATCTCTTGCACTCTTAGAATAACAAAGTGTTGTTACGAAAGAAACGGAAAAGCTATTACAAAAGTATTAAATGCAAAAATTTTTCATCCGTCCTCCCATTCGCCGCATTTCAATCTTCAATCAAAGACCGGGCCCCACCAGGCCTCCGGCGGTATGGCCTCGCCTTCCGGCAGCCTGCCCACGACGAAGGGGCGGGCTTTCCCGCCCATGCCCCGCCAGAAAAGGGGGCTGCGGATGTAGGCCCGCTTGGCTCCGAAGTAGTGGGCCAGAAGCTTGGCCGCGGCGCCCATGTCCGCCTCGGGCAGCAGCAGCTCTTTTACGGAGAGCGTCTCTTCGTCCTCCCGCTGGACGATGGCCGCGCCCACCAGGGCGCCGCAGTCCAAGAGCGCCAGCGCGCCGCCGCTGTAGCGGCAGCTGAGCTCCTGCCAGTCCCAGAACCGGTCCGGGAAGGAGACGTGGGGTTTGCCCGACAGGAGCAGCTCCCGGAGCCGGGCGTAACTCCGCCCCTCCAGGGGCGTGCAGCGCCAGCCGTCCGGAGGCGAGGGGACGGAAGCGGCGGAGAGATAGTCCTCCCGCACGGAGAAAAGAGGCTCCGCCCCGGCCTTTTCCCGATACCACGCGTGGAGGGAGGGGCTGGCCGGGCAGAGACAGCCCGGCGCGCCCTGTTCCAGTCCCAGCCGGAAGCAGGCGGAGACCACGGCGGCGCCGTAGCCTTTGCCCCGGGCGGCAGCGCGGGTACCCAGGGCGTAGAGATAGGTGAAGGGGCGGCCCTCCAGGCTGGGCCCGGCAAGGCGGTGAAAGGCCGACTGCACCGCCCCGTCCGCCTCCAGCACCAGGGCGCCGCCCTGGGTGAAGAGATCGCTCTGGAAGTACATCCGGGTGTAGTCCTCCGGATCGCCAAAGGCCTCCCGGTAGATCTCCTGGAGGGCCGGCATATCCTCCGGCCGGGAGGGACGCAGCACAGGGGCCGTCACGCCTCGTCCTCCTGCCAAAAAGCGGTGTATTTCTGGACCATGCAGGCGGGGTGATAGGACTCCTTGGCCTTCCGCAGGCCAGGGATGCCCATGTCCTCTTCCCGGTTCAGGTAGTGGAGCTGGGGATACTTCCGGTGGACCATCCGGGCAAACTCCCGGTTGATCATGGCGTAGGAACCGGGGTAATCCTCCCGGGCCTTTTCAAAATGCACGTCCATGGTGCTGCGGTAGCCCTTGCTGGCCATGGTGAAGGCCACGGGGGTGTCCTCCACGAAGAGCATGCCCCCCTCCATCTCCAGTTGGGCATAGCCGTCCACGGCCCGGCACACCGCCTCCCACTCCGCCTGGGTGCTGACGGACTCAGGTGCGTTTTTGTTCCACTCCTGGAGCAGGTCCAGCACCGCGGGGAAATGCCGGGGTTCCAGCGCCTCGAAATGCCAGTCGTAATCCTGCTCGAAACGGTTGCAGTGGTTGCGTTTGCCGTGGAGCTTTTTCCCGGATAGGGTGGCGAGCTTTTCCACGCTGTAGAGATAGTCGAAGCCGTTCCGGTCCTCCTCAAAGCGGAAGCAGCCCGGCAGCAGCGCCTCCAAGGCCGCCCGCTGGGGGTTGGTTACGCCGATGAGTTTCAAGGGGACGCCGAAAGCCTCCGCGTGGTCGCGCATGGCCTCAATCACCGGGATCAGAGGACCTTTTCCCGGAGGATAGGCGAAATACTCCGTGCCGTCGCTCTGGTAGCGGACCACCAGCCGGTCCAAGACCCGGGCGGCCACCTGCCGCCACATGGGCGCCCAGAGATACAGCGTGCCGAAGGTATACCCGGCGCTCCGGGAGGCCTCCGCCGCCAGGAGCGGTTCCACCCAGGACCGGTCAGAAAGTTCCAGGGGTTTTAGTGCAAGCATACATGCCCTTCCTTTTTCGTGATTTGTAAATCCTTAATATGTGTGGGTACAGCGCTCCCGGATGCGTCTTTGGAGGGCTTTCAAGTCCTCAAACGTCTCCGGACGCCGCCGGGGGTCCCGCAGCAGGGCCGCGGGATGGTACAGCGCCATGTAGTCCACGCCGTCCTTGGTGACGAACTGCCCGTGTTCCCGGGAGATCTTGAAGTCCGGCCGGATGAACACCATGGCGGAGATCCGGCCCAGGCACACCACGATCTTGGGCTGGAGCAAACGGATCTGTTCCCGGAGCCAGGGAAGGCAGGCCTCCTGCTCCGTGTTCAGGGGATCCCGGTTCTGGGGCGGGCGGCACTTGACGATGTTGGCGATATAGACGCGGCTGCGGTCCAGATCGATCATGGCCAGCATGTCGTCCAGGAATTTCCCGGCCCGGCCCACAAAGGGCTCCCCCTGGAGATCCTCGTTCTCCCCGGGGCCCTCTCCCACGAAAAGCACCTCAGCCTGCGTGCTCCCAACGCCAAAGACCACGTTATGCCGGGCCTCGCACAGGGCGCAGTCCCGGCAGGCAAGACAGCGCTCCCGCAAACGCTCCCATTCTCCCATGGCGCTCATGCTCCTTCCGTCAGCGTGTCCAGCAGCAGGCTGGACCAGGTTTCCATTTCCTCTTTCAAAGCGGGGAGCTCTGAAAGTTCCAGCCAGGCGCCCCGGAGTTTTTCCGTCTCCCGGACGGCGACTTCCCCGTCTGTCTCCAGCAGGAAGCACAGGCCCAGATGCACGGAACCCACGTCGTTGCTGTCGTCATTGATAAGACCTAGAAAGCGGGGTTCCCCGTGGGGCCGGGAGAAGGCGACTTCCTCGTCAAGTTCCCGGTAAAGCCCCCGCATCAGGGCATCGTCCCCCGCGAGATCGTCCCCGGCGCTGATGTGGCCGCCCACGCCCAGAGAGATTTTCCCGTGGAGCCGGGCCTCGCCGCCCTTGCTGAGGCGGCGGGTGGAAAACACCTGCCCGCCCCGGCGGATCACCACGTAGGGGATGATCTGCTTATATCCGGGATCTTCCTCCGCCTGTGGGCGGGGGAGAAAGCTGTGCCGGCTGCGGATGCAGCTGAGGGCCGCGTCCAGGTTTTCCCGGATCAGGCCGCAGCGCCCGGCGATATACGGGTGGAGCAGCGCGGTTTCCACTACAAGAATCTGTTCTGTCATATCACACTCTTTCCGCCCCGGTGGGGCTTGTTTCCAGCAATGCTACACGCAGTTTACCACAAAGGCGGCTCCATTTCCATAGCATTTCCGAAAAATGCCGCCTTTTTGTCCGCCTCGGGCCTTGACAAAGAACTGTATGGATGGTATTATCTGTACTAACAATCATAGTACATAAGAAACGGGGGAAGCCGATATGGCATACGCGCATCCATCCTACCAGGCGGGGCGCAGGGAACAGGAGGCCCGGCGCCAGGCCTGGGAACGGGCCAGAAGGCGGCGGAAGCGGCGGCAGATGCGCACGGTGGTGGCCGTGCTGCTTCTGGCGGCGGCGGTAACCGCGGCGGGATATTTCTATTTCTTCCGGGGCCTGTCCGGACTTTTTCCCCAAAAACCGGGCCTGGAGAACGTGCGCACGGACTTCGTCTGCGACCTGGACGCCATTGCCGCGGGGCTTGCCGGACGGGAGGCCTCCTTTTCCCCCCAGCAGGCGGATCTCAGCGCCCTGGAAGAGATGAAAACCCAGTACCCGGAATATGCGGAGGAACTGGACTTCTTTCTGGAGCACATCGCCTATTATGATCAAGAGGGCGTAAACACGGTGCTCATGGCGCCGGAGAAGCTGGAATTTGTCCTTTTGGAGCCCGTGACCGGGCTCCAGTATACCCAGGGGGTGGACATCGCCCCCTGGGAAGGGCGGGTTCCTTTCCTGATCCAATATGACCGGCGCTGGGCCTTCCACCCCTACGGCAGCGGACCTATGGGCTACACCGCCTGCGGGCCCACCAGCCTGTCCATGGCGGTGATCGGCCTCACGGGGAACACTTCGGCCACGCCCAACGTGGTGGCGGACTATGCCGCGGCCAACGGCTACTATGTTCCGGGAAGCGGCACCTCCTGGAGCCTTTTTACCCAGGGCTGCCAGGACTTCGGCCTCCGGGGAGAGGTGATTTCCGTGTCCAAGGACGCCATGGACGACTGCCTCGACCGCGGCGGCGTGATCATCGCCTCCATGTCCGCCGGGGATTTCACCATGAACGGCCATATCCTGGTGATTGTCGGGAAGAGCCTCACCGGTTACCGGGTCTACGACCCCAGCAGTATTGCCCGCAGCAGTGAGACCTGGTCCTTCCAGCGCCTCTCCCCCCAGATTGCCCAGCTGTGGGCCATGTACCCGGCGGAAGGTTGACATAGTCTAAACAACAGACAAGAAGAGAAAGTAAGGGCCCTGGGGCTTCACCATTTTGGTGAAGCCCCAGGGCCCTTTGCCGTGCCGGCGGTTCCTGGAAAAGCCACCCTTGCACAAGGGGGCCAAAGAAACGCGTTGCCCCGAAGCTGCCCTTGCGCAAAGGGCGTGGCCCAGAGGCGGCGCGGAGGGCCGGAGAGATCGCTGCTCCCAGGCTGCTGGGGGTGGCCCCTTATGTTTCTGCTCCCGCCGGGATGGGCACGCTGGCGTTGGTCCGCTGGCGGCACCAGGCGAGGGCGCTCTCCGGGGTGCCGGGGAGCTCCGGCCAGGCGGGGAGGCCCAGGGCCTCCCGGAGGATGGCGCTGCCGTCTTCTTCATAGTCCCCTAGGTAGGCGAAGGTGGTGGCGGGGAGGTAGAGGAGGCCGTGCCCCGTCTCTACAAACAGGGACACCGTGCCCAGCGCCGGGGCATAGCAGCGCAGTTCCAGCGTGGGGGCAAAGGTCTTTGGCGCCGAGGAGGACCGGGCGTGCTCGAACAGGATCTGGAAATCCATAAGGGCGGCGGGGTCGGTGATCTCCGCCAGGACCTGCTCTTCACAGACGACCTCGATTTTGCTCAGCTCCGCCCCGGAAAAGACCGAGAGGTCCGGGAAGGTCCAGCCTGTCTCCGCCCAGCAGAGGCGCAGCAGCTCCCCGGCCTCCGGCAGAACCACATACTGTCCCGCGGCGCTCAGGGCGAAGGCATAGCGCCAGACGGGGTCCCGCAAAAGCCACACATGGCCCGCCTCCACGCCCGGGAGGTCTTCGATGATGATATTCAGGTTCGTGGAGAGGGGGTAGAGCGCGCCGTCCGGCCGGAAGAGCTCCTGCCGGGCGTTTTCCGGGTCAGACAGCCCCTGGGCGATCCGCGACGCCAAGTCTCCGTTCAGGGGGAAGGCGGCGTGGATCTCCCCGTCCAGGGCCACATAGACTGCCGGCCCTTCCTGCTCCAAACGGCCACTGCCGAACTGTGCCGGCGGAGTGTCCGCCTCCGGCCCGGCCTCCAGGGCCCGCTCCAGCCAGGCCTCCACCGCCGCCCTGTCCTCCAGGGGGAGGCCGCCGTCCTGGATGCCGCACAGCAGGCCCCAGATGCTTTCCTGCTCCGCCTCTGAGAGAGCAAAATAGGCCCTGGCCAGGGTGTAGGGCTGGCGCGTCCCCGCCACGGTGAAGACGCCGCTGTAGGCCTCGGCATAGGCCCCGTCCAGGCCCGTGTCCCCCCGGAGCAGATTGGAACAGTCCTCCTCCGTGAGCTGGTGGGTGCGCACATAGTCCGCCAGCCCCTGGATGTTCCCCAGTATCACCTCCGGCCCGCTGTAGACCCGCCAGTCGTGCTCCGGCAGGGCGGCGAGAAAGGCCGCCATCTCCGTTTCCGCCCGGGCGTAGCTTTGGGGCGGCTCCGTCTGGGGCGCCGCGCTTTCCGTGGGGGCGGGGGAGGGGGCCTCCGTCTCCGCCGGATCCACGGCCAGGCAGGCGGTGAGCAGGGCCACCACCAGCGCCGTGAGCACCAGCGTCCCCAAAAGGGGCCGCCGGTAACGGAGCACGCCGCGGATGCGGCTGCCCGTGTCCCCCTCCCCGAAGGCCAGGGGCGTCCCGGTGAAATACTGCCGCCCCGTGGCCAGGGAGAGCAGCGCCGCGGCGTAGGCCGGGCGGATGTCCCCGTCCCAGCGGGCGATGACGCTCTCGTCGCAGCGCATCTCCATGTCCCGGCTGAAATACCGGAAGGCCAGCCATACCAGGGGGTTGAACCAGTGGAGGCATAGCGCCAGGAAGGCCGCGGTTTTCAGGATATGGTCCCCGTGGCGGATGTGGGTCCGCTCATGGAGCAGGATGAATTCCCGCTCCCCCTCGCCCAGGCCGCTGGGCAGATAGATCCGTGGCCGGAACAGCCCCAGGACGAAGGGCGTGGCGATGCCGTCCGCCAGATACACGTTCCCCTCCAGAGGCATGGAAAGGCGGAGCTGCCGCCGGAGCAGGATATAGCGCACCAGGCTGTAACCCAAAAGCGCCGCCGCTCCCAGGAGCCAAACCGCGGTTCCACCTTTGAGCAGGAGCTCCCACAGGGATAGTCCCCCGGCCTGGGGCGCGGTCTCCGCCGCACGGGCCACCGCGGGGGCCACCACCGTGTCCACCGCCTCAAGGCCGGAGCGGAACACCGGCATGGCCTCCTGGCCGGCGCCCTGGGTCAAGGGCGCGGCGTTCCCGGGCAGAAGGCTCCAGGCCCCCTCCAGGGAGACCGGGCACAGCAGCCGGGCGAAAGGCACGGCCCACAGCCAGAAGGTGCAGCGCTTGGGCGCCCGGCGCAGCGCAAGCCGGGCCGCCAGCACCGCCAGGATCGCCCAGGCCGCGCCGTAGCTCATGTTGAGGACACGCACAAAGGCCGCTTCCATTTCACTCCCCCCTCTGCTGCCGGATCAGAGCCTCCAGGGCCGCGATGTCTCCCTCGCTGAGTTTTTCCGTCCCGGCGAATGCCGCCAGGAATCGGGGAAGGGAGCCATGAAAGGCTTCCTGCACAAACTGCCGCCCTTGCCGGCCATAGTATTCCTCCCGACTCACCAGGACCGAGACCGTGCTGTCCACATTGCGGAAAAGCCCCCGGGAGCAGAGCTTTTTCAGCACCGTGTAGGTGGTGGACTTTTTCCACCCCAGCTCCCGGCCGGCGAGTTCCACCAGCTCCCGGGAGGAGAGGGGCGCGTGTTCCCAGATGAGGTCCGCGAACCGGGCCTCCACCGCCCCCAGCGCAGTTTCCGGCATATGTATTCCCCCTTTCTGAATGGTCTATTACCGATAGACTACATGTAGTCTATCATCAATAGACCAACTTTGTCAAGAGTGTTTCGGAAAAAAGCCCATGGCAGCGTTCTTCACCTTTGCGTACCCTGGGGAATTATGGCTTTACGCCGCTCACATATCGTCTATTTTCTGTTTCAATTTTCTCCTGCATTTGAACAAGAGGCGCGCAGAGTACTGCTCGTTGTTTACCAACAGCTCATATGCGTCCATAACGCCGGCTGCGTATACAAAACCGAAAAACCCAACGCCAAACCCCAGAAAGACAAAGGAGTGGTATTCACTCCACGCAAAGTGTCCCCTTGCAGTCAGGGCGAGGATGATAAGCCCCAGTACAAAGAGAACGGTACAGGGGATCGCGGCTGCAGTATAGTATTTCTTTTTTGCGGAGTACGCGCGGGCCAATTCCTTTTTATATTCGTAGTCAAGCAGCAAGGGCTCCCGCTTCAAAACCGCGTATTGCTGCTGCTCCGCAAACATGCCGAGGACCATAGAGGCGATCCCCGCAACGACGCAAATGGCCATACCCAAGTAACGCCATGTGGTGCCGTCGTGGAACATGGCGTATGGGATGCCCGCGAAAGCGAAAGCCATAAACCCTGTGCTGATGCAGCGGCTTATGCTTTTCTGAGTTGCAATATATCCGTTTGCCATCTCTTTGCTTACATAATATCCGCGGCCCTCCGCCCCTTTTGCGGACGTTTCCTCTTTCAACAGAAAGTCCGTTGATACAGCGAAGATATTGGACAGCTGCAGCAGCTTTTCCGTTTCTGGGAAGCCCTGATCGTTCTCCCATTTGCTGACGGCCTGGCGTGTGGTTCCCAGCTGCTCCGCCAAAGCCTCTTGCGACAGCCCTTTTTCTTTTCTCAGCTTATAGAGTTTTTCGCCGAAAGTCATTTTGTGATACCTCCAGGAATGGGATGGGCAGACTCTATCAGATCCCGGTGGAATTTTCTATCTTGTTTGAAATGCAGTTTGTCAACTTCACGTTGCGGCCGTGTGATACGGCGGCAAAAACATGGTTTTTTAAAAATACGCGGCCCCAAAGGGGCCGCGTTGGTGGCTTAAAAATCAAATTCCCGGCTGCCGGCGTGGAGGTGCTCGGCGATGTGGTAGCGGGGACGGTGCTTCACTTCCATATAGCACTTGCCCACGTACTCGCCCACCACGCCCAGGGCCGTGAGGATGAGCCCGGTGCAGAAGACCAGGAGGAAGGTGAGGGCCCGGATGCCCGAGAGCAGCTGCCAGTTCTCCGCGGCGTGGGGCAAAATGGCCTGGACCACAAACACCACCAGCAAGACCGCGGAGACGAACAGTGCCAGGATGCCCAGGGCCAGGATGAGGCGCAGGGGCCGGGTGGTGAGGCTGGTGATTCCCTCCACGGCGAAGGAGAGCATCTTTTTCAGGGGGGACTTGCTCTCCCCGGCGAAGCGCTCGCCCCGCTCATAGGTGACCACGCCGGTCTTGTAGCCCAGCATGGGCACGATGCCCCGGAGGAAGAGGTTCACCTCCCCATACTCCGCCAGGGCGTCCAAAGCCCGGCGGGACATGAGGCGGTAATCCGCGTGGTCGTAGACCACCTCGCCGCCCATGGCGTTGATGAGCTTGTAAAAGCTCTGGGCCGTGCCGCGCTTGAAAGCGGTGTCCTTGTCCCGGGCGGAGCGGACGCCGTAGACGATGTCGCAGCCTTCATGGTATTTTTCCACCATCTCGTCCACGGCGCCGATGTCGTCCTGGAGGTCCGCGTCCATGGAGATGACCATGTCCGCGTACTTCCGGGCGGTCATCAGCCCGGCCATCAGGGCATTCTGGTGCCCCCGGTTCCGGCTTAAGGAGAGTCCGTCAAAGAGGGGGTCGGCCTTGTGGAGGGCCCGGATCATCTCCCAGGTCCGGTCTTTGGAGCCGTCGTTCACCAGCAGGACGCGGCTGTCCGGGGAGATGGTCCCGGCGTCCATGAGCTGCCGCATCTTCTCCCGGAGGCGCTTGGAGGTCTCCGGCAGGACCTCCTCCTCGTTATAACAGGGAACGACAATATATAAAATGTCCATGGAGAAACTCCTTTCCGCTGCCGGGGCGCTCCGGCAGGCGGGGTATAGTATACCGGATTTCCCGGAAAATTACAATATATTCCGCCCGGGACCGGCGCATTCTCCGGCATAAGCCCCAAAAAGCGCGCTTTCCCTTGTGCAATGCTGGTAAAGTGTGATAATAATATACCTGAACAGAAGAAAACGACGCAAATTGGGCTTGAAAAGTTCCCAAGTTTGGGGTAAACTTTTCCAGAGAACAGATGTTTTGAAACGTTCCGAACGACTGGAAGGAGCGAAACCCTTTGGTGGACATTATCCTGGTGGAGCCGGAAATTCC
>CALWOS010000176.1 GCA_944383185.1 uncultured Oscillospiraceae bacterium | reverse complement strand
ATACGGCGGAGGCCAGCATACGCCGGGGCTTTCTCACGGTCTCCGGCGGGCTGCGCCTGGGGCTGTGCGGCACGGTGATCCCCGGCGGGGACGGCGCCCCGGCGGGCCTCCGGGAGCTGAGCTCCCTGGCCATCCGTTTGCCCCGGGAGGTGCGCCTTTGCGGCGCCGGGGCCTTTGACGCCCTGTGGCGGGAGGGCTTCCCCAGCACCCTGCTTCTGGCGCCTCCGGGCGGGGGAAAGACCACCCTGCTCCGGGAATATGTCCGGCGCCTCTCGGAAAACGGGGTGCGGGTGGCCCTGGCGGACGAGCGGGGGGAGGTGGCCGGCATGTGGAAAGGCCGGGCCCAGTTCGACCTGGGGCCCTGCACCGACGTCCTCACCGGCGCGGCCAAGGCCGCCGGGGCGCTGCAGCTCCTCCGGGCCATGAACCCCCAGTGCATCGCCATGGACGAGATCACCGCCGGGGAGGATGTGACGGCGGTGGAGCAGATCGCGAGCTGCGGCGTGCTGCTCCTGGCCACGGCCCACGGCAGCAGCGTCTACGCCCTCCGGAGCCGGCCTCTGTACCGGCGGCTTTTGGAGCTGGAGGTCTTTCGGGCCTGCGTGTGCATCACAGGCCGGGGGGCGGAACGGAAATATGAGGTGGTGCCCCTGTGAGACAGCTTTTGGGCTGCATACTGGTTTTGGCGGTCTGTTTTCAGCTGGGACTGGCCCAGGTGAGGCAGTACCGCCGGAGGCTGCGCCTGAGCCGGGAGACCGCCGCGTGCCTCCGGCGGATGGAGGCGGAGCTCACCGAGCGCCTGACGCCCCTGCCGGAGCTGCTCTCCGTCCTGGGGAAGGAGGCGCCGCCTCTGGCCGGAGCGCTGTTTACGGCTCTGGCTCAAGGCACCGGGGAGCTGGAACGGGCGCCCTTCGGGGCGCTGTGGCAGGAGACGCTGGACGCGTACCGGGATCCAGGCCTTGTCCCGGAACTCCGGCGATGCCTGGAAGAGCTGGGCTGGCAATTGGGGCGCTATTCCGCCCAGATCCAGGGGCAGGCCGTGCGCGTCTGCCGGGAGCAGGCGGAGATTCTTGCCAGGGAGCAGGGCCGCGAGCTGGAAACCAGAACCCGCCTGAGCCTGGGGCTGAGCCTGTGCGCCGGGGCGGGGGCGGTGATCTTGCTGCTGTAAAGGCGGCGGCGCGCGTACGAAAGGAGAGGAAGCATTGGACGTCGATCTCATCTTCAAGATCGCCGCCGTGGGGATCGTGGTGGCGGTGCTCAACGTGCTGCTCACCCGTTCCGGGCGGGAGGAACAGGCCCTCATGACTACCCTGGCGGGGTTGGTGGTAGTGCTGATGCTGCTGGTGCGGGAGATCAGCGCGCTTTTTTCCCTCATCAAGCAGCTCTTTGGGTTTTAGGCCATGGAAGTGCTGACAAAGGCGGCGGCTCTGGGCCTCACGGTGTCCCTTTTGGGGCTCCTGCTCCGGCGGCACACGCCGGAGCTGGGCCTGGCCCTCTCCCTGGGGGCCTGCGTGACGGTGGCCATGCTCCTTTTCGGCTTGGGCCAGGAGCTGCGCCAGGGGGCCTTGGCGCTGTATGAAAGGACCGGGCTCTCCGCCGCCCTGGTGGAGCCGGTGGTGAAGTGCGTGGGCCTGGGGCTTGTGGCGAAGCTGGCCGCGGATCTGTGCCGGGACGCGGGGCAGTCGGCCCTGGCGGGTACAGTGGAAACGGCGGGAGCAGCTGCGGCCCTGTGCGCGGCGCTGCCGCTGCTGGGGCGTTTTCTGGAGCTGATGGGGGGACTGCTGTGAGACGGCTTATCCTGTTTCTGGCGCTGTGTCTGATCCTGGCCGCGCCGGCCTGGGCCGCCGGAGAAGCGGCGCTGGAGGCCGCGGCCGACACGGAAGGGCTCCTGGAGGCCGCGCCGGAGGCGGTTTCCGACGCGCTGGGAGAGCTCTCCCTGGACGGGGACTTGGAGAGCGGTCTTGAACGCCTGCTGGATTACGGCGCGGACAAGCTCCGCCAGGCTGCGGCCCAGGCCGCAGGGAGCGCGGCGCGCCTGGTGGCCATCGCCCTGCTCACATCCCTGGCCGGAACCCTGGCCCAGGGGATCGCGCCCCGGTATGTCCGCCTGGCCGGGGTGCTGGCGGCGACTGTGGCGGTGGTGGGGGATATGAACGGCTTTGCCCAGCTGGGCGCGGAAACGCTCCACAGCCTGTCGGATTTTTCCAAGGCCCTGCTTCCCAGCATGGCCGCGGCCACCGCCGCCATGGGCAGCGCCACCGCTGCCGCCGCACGCTGCGCCGCCACGGCCCTTTTTGTGGACCTGCTCATTACCGCGGCGGACCGGCTGGTACTGCCCATGCTGCAGCTGTGCCTGGCTGTCGGGGTGGCGGAGGCGGCCCTGGGGGAGGACGGCTTTCCCAAGGGGGTCACCGGCGTGCTGAAATGGCTGTGCACCGCCCTCCTGACAGCGCTGGTCCTGGGCTTTACCGGCTATCTGGCGGTGACCGGGGCTGTGGCGGGCACGGCGGATGCGGTGGCCACCCGGGTGGCCAAGACCACCATCAGCACAGCCCTGCCTGTGGTGGGCGGTATCCTCTCGGACGCCGCCGGGGCCCTGGTGGCCGGGGCGGGGCTGCTGCGCAGCGGCGTGGGTGTGTTCGGGCTCCTGGCCGTGGCGGCCATCTGCCTTGCGCCGGTGCTGCGCCTGGGGCTCCAGTACCTGCTGCTGAAACTGGCGGGGGGTCTGTGCGCTGTAGCGGGCAGCGAGGATGTGGGCCGGCTGGCCTCGGGCTTCGGCAGCGTGTGCGGCATGCTCCTGGGGCTGGTAGGGGCCGGAGCGGCCATGCTCTTTGTCTCCCTGATCATGGGACTCCAGGCGGTGACGGGCCTATGATGGCGGCGCTGCAGGACTGGACGCTGCGCCTGTGCGGCGCGGCCCTGGCGGCGGGCGCGGCTTTGGCCCTGTGCCCGTCCGGCATGCCCCGGCGGGTGCTGCGCCTCGCGTGCGGATTGCTGATGGCGGTGGTGCTGCTCTCCCCCGTGGCGGATCTGGACTGGGGGAATTACGCCGCGGATCTGGCCGCCTACCGCCAGATGGCCCAGGAGGCCGTACTCCGGGGGGAGGAAGCCGTCTCGGCGGGAAGTCGAAGTATCATAGAACAGGAATGCGCCGCATATGTATGGGACAAAGCTGAAGAATTGGGCGTGGCGCTGGAGGAGGTGACGGTATCCGCCGCCTGGAGCAGCGAGGGCGTCTGGTACCCCGCGGAGATCAGCCTCCGGGCCCCGGCAGGGCGTTCCCCGGCCCTGGCGGCAATGATCGCCGGTGATCTGGGGATCCCGGAGGACGAACAGAAGTGGAGCTGAGAACATGCCGCAACAGCTGAAAAATATAATAGGCCGCTGGAAGGAACACAAATATGCCCTGGCGATCCTGGCTCTGGGCCTTATATTGCTGCTCCTGCCCACAGCGGGCGGCGGGGAACAGACGGAAACTTCTGCCGGGGAGGATTGGGCGCCCACCTTCGATCTGGAGACAGAGGAGCGCCGCCTGGAAGCGGCGATTCTGGCCCTGGACGGGGTGGAGGAGGCTCACGTGCTCCTCTCTCTGGACGCCACGGCGGAGCGCCAGCTGGCCCAGACGGAGGACGGCCCCCTGGTGGTCTCCGACGGCCAGGGGGAGACGCCGGTGGAACTCCGCTGCGTTTACCCGGAATACCGGGGCGCGGCGGTGGTCTGGCAGGGCAACGGCGGCGCCGGGACGGCTCTGGACATCACCCAGATCACTGCGGCCTTCACTGGGCTGGGGAGTGACAAGATCACAGTCAAATCAATGGGAAAGCAATAGGAGGACGGATCACATGAAAAATCTCAAGCGGTACCTGGTAGTGGCGGCCATCGTGCTTTTCGCCGGCGGAGCGGTGTATCTCAACTGGGATTACAACCGGTCCATGGGCGAGGCGGATCCCGCCATGGTGGAAGCCGAGGATGAGGCCATGGCCCAGGCGGGGGTGCTGGAGGAAGAGGGGGAGGGCACGGCTGTGGTACCCGCCAGCGATTATTTTGCCTCCGCCCGCCTCAGCCGCCAGCAGTCCCGGGACGAGGCCCTGAGCCTCCTGGAGACCGCGGCTTCCGGGGATGGGGTCAGTCAGGAGGTGCTGGACAGCGCCATGGACGAGATCGCCTGCATGGCCACCTGGTCTATGCAGGAGGCCCAGGTGGAAAACTTGCTCCTGGCCAAGGGCTTTACCGAGTGCGTGGCCTTCATCTCCGACGAGGGGATTTCCGTGGCCGTGCCGGCGCCTGTGGACGGCCTCACCGAGCCTGCCGTGGCCCAGATCACCGATGTCATCACCTCGGAGACGGACTTTGAAGTGTCCCAGATCCACGTGGTGGAGATCAAGGCGGAGGGCTGAAAGCCCGGTGCCTACGCCGGCGGCACACGGCAATACCCCCCGATGCAGCTTTGCTCGCTGCATCAGGGGGTATTTTGCTTGTTATGGGCGCAGCCGGCCTTCGGCGGCGGGGATATTGGGTTTTAGAGTTCCACGGTGAAAGTGATCACGCCGTTTTCCCCGGACACGGAGATCTTTCCCTTGGCCCGGCGGACGATAGACTGGGCGATGGACAGGCCGATACCGTACCCTCCCGACTCCCGGGAGCGGGACTTGTCCGCCCGGTAGAAGCGGTCAAAGAGGTGGGGCAGGGTATTCGGGTCCAGCCCGGCGCAGAAGTTGCGTACCGTTAGGATCCGCCGGCGCTTTGCCCCCCGCAGCCCCAGGGAGATGGTACTGCCCGGATCGGCGTATTTCAGGGCGTTGTCCAACAGGATACCCAGGAGCCGGAGGATCTCGTCCGGGTCGCCGGTATAGCGCAGTCCCGGTTCGATCTCCGTCTCCAGGCAGAGGCCCCTTTGGTCTGCCAGGATGTGGAAGGATTCCGCGCTCTGCCCGGCCAGCTCGCTCAAGTCAAACTCCCGCACGGTCCTTTCCTGAGAGAGTTCGTCTGCCCGGCTGAGCTCGATGAGGCTGCGTACCAGACGGTTCATCCGTCCCACCTGGTCCTTGATGCTTTGGGTCCACTCGCTCTTCCCCTCGGTCATCTCCAGTACGTCAGCGTTGGCGGAGATGATGGTCAGGGGGGTTTTGAGCTCATGGCCTGCGTCGGTGATGAAGCGCCGCTGCTTTTCATAGTTCTCCACAAAGGGGCGCACCACCCGCCGGGAGGTGAGCAGCAAAATGAGGACCACGATCCCCAGAAGCGCCACTGCAGCCAGTGCCGTCACCTCCAGGAGAGTGCGGCAGCTCTGGAGCCGGGAATAGCAGTCCACCGCGATGACGCTGCGGCCGTAGGCTGTGGTGTACACGCCATAACGGTAGTGGGAGATATACCCCTGACTCTTGCCGCCTTCCAGAATGTCGACCACCTGGTTCAGGGCCCCCTCCTCAGTGAGGGCGGCCACATGGTTGGTATTAATGTAATCCAGCTGGCCGTTGGCGTTGAAGCGCACCACAAAGTACCGGGTCTCATAAGCCGTTTCCGGGGAGAATTCCGGGTGCAGGAGGCCCAGGGGCATCTCATTGTCGTTTTCCCAGATCAACTGGATAATCTCGTCCACCTGATTGGTGGTGAGAAAGTACTGCCCGAGATTGATGGCGGCAGTGATACATACCAGCGCCGCGGCCAGGGCCGCGGTAGTGATGAGGATAAAGCGCCGCCGGAGGGACTGGATCAAGAATCCGTCACCTCCAGGCTGTATCCCCGGCCCCTGGCTACCCGGATCTCCACATGGCCGCCAAGAGCGGCAAGTTTTTTGCGCAGGTTGGACAGATAGACCCACACCACGCTCAGCTCCGCGTCGCTGTCATAGCCCCAGATGCGCTCCATGAAATACTCTGTGGAGATGAGCCGGCTCTTGCCGGACATGAGCAGCTCCATCATCTGAAACTCCTTCCCGGAGAGGGAGACGCTGCCCTTGGGTCCCGTGAGGGTATAGCTGTTCCGGTCCAGGCTGATGTCCCCCACGGTGAGCACGCTGCCGGTATAACCCGGCTGCCGCCGGGTCAGGGCCCGGATTCTGGCCAGGAGTTCATCCATGGCGAAGGGCTTGGGCAGATAGTCATCCGCACCTGCGTCCAGCCCCGCCACCCGGTCAGAGACCTCTCCCTTGGCCGTGAGCAGGAGCACAGGAGTGGAGATGCCCCGCTCCCGGATGGCCTTGAGGACCTGCAGCCCATCCAGCTTGGGCATCATCCAATCCAGGATGACGGCGTCATATTCCGCGTTTTCCAGATAGTCCAGGGCGTCCTGCCCATCGTAGACAGCGTCTACAGTATAGCTGTGGTGCCGCAGCACCGCGGCCAGGGCGTTGGAAAGCTGGACTTCGTCTTCCGCCAAAAGCAGTTTCATGGCCGGCCTCCTTTCTTTCCACAAAGGTTGCGCCGCGCCGCCCGGCCCAGGGGACGGATGGCGCGGCGCTGCAAAGTTTTTATTCTTCAATCAGGGCGATCAGGCTCTCGTCCAGCTCACTGGGATAGGCGTCCACCGTGGCTGCGTAAGCGGTGTTGTAATCCGCCGTGCGGAGGGCGCTTTCCACCGTAGTCATCCATGCGGGGTCGCCCTCGCCCACATAGTACATCACATGGCTTCCATGTTCGCTGTCTACGACGCCCACATCTCCGGGCTGCCGGGCGGGGTCAAAGAGCCAGTCCTCGAAGGAGGCCACCATCTGGCCCGTCACCACGTCGGTGTAGAGACCGCCGTTGGTGTTGCTGCCGGGATCCTCGCTCTTTTCGTTGGCCAGGGCGGCGAAGCTTTCCTCCGTGGCCTCCCCAGCCTGCCACTCGGCCAGGACATCTTCAGCGGCATTGTGGGCCGCCTCGGCGGAACCTGCGGTTTCCGCAGTCAGGAGGATATGCCGTACATCCCGGGGACGGCTCTCATCCAGATAGGGGGCCCGAATGAGGAAGTAGACGGTGTATACGCCGTTTTCCGTGTCAGGTTGGGCCAGGGCGCTGCCTTCCGGCAGGGTGCCGTCAAAGGCCTGCTCCAAAAACTCCACGCCCTCACTGTAACCCAGGCCCGTGTACTGGAGCGCACTGAGCTCCGCATCCATGTCCAGGGTCTCCAGTTCCTCTTCAGTAGCCTGGGCGCGGATGTCTTCCGCCACCAGGGCATTGAACTCGTCCAGGCTGGTCACGGCGGCCAGGGCGTTCATCTTCTCCT
>CALWOS010000175.1 GCA_944383185.1 uncultured Oscillospiraceae bacterium | reverse complement strand
TGGAATGAGGAACGCCTCCGGCATTACAGCCGAATGAAAAAGGCAGATGCCTGTACCATCGTCTCGGCGCTTAAAGTGCTGGCAGAGCATGGATGTATGAACTAATTCCTTCCGTGATGGGGCGGATCTATCCGCCCCATCAAAAGAAACATTCCATGACAGATATCCTGGTAATCTCATGTCAGCATGACAGAGCGAGATCATGACAGCCCAGGAGAGCATTAACAGTATTGCTCCGTGCTAAGGAAGGCAAGTGTTATCAACCCCGATAACAAACTGATAATATTAGCCCATATAGGCAGGATAATATGGATACATCAAATAATCAAAAGCACCACGAATACGATAGAGGGTAACTCTTAAGCAAAATTGATTAGGGTTTGTGGTAAAGTTGAACAATGAGTAATGAAAGAACTCTGATTGAAAAAGGTCAGAGTCCCTTTTTGTCTGTCGTATAGCACTTTCGGAAGCTTTTGCATACTTATTAAGCAAATTGCGATCTTATGCAGCCGGACGAGGTTATCAGCGCCTTTTAGGGCAACTATGCGGCTGAGTACGGTTTCCGTGTTGATACCGAAAAACACGCTTTCCTAATACATTGCAATCCCTCCCGTCTTGACAAGCGTGCCGGACGTGGTATAATACGACAAGTAGTTAGTTATGGCTAACCATATGGTACAGACAGATAGAAAGGGGGAAAAATTTTGCTGGTGGAATTTCTAGCGAACCGGGGAGACTGGGCGCAGGTGATGCCTGGAGCACGGGCCTGCCTGTTCTCCCTGCGCGAGGGGTCATGCTCCATGCCTCTCCGGCTGGAGCCTCTCCACTTCGAGGCCCTGTTCTGCCTTGCCGGGTCAATTACCCTGACCCGGCAAGATGGCTCGACCCTGACGGCAGGGGCCCGGCAGGTGTTGCTCCTTACTGACCTCTCGGATCTGGCTGGGGCCAGGGCGGAAACCCCCCTGGAGGGCGTTCTGGTGGCTGTGGACGCCAGGGGCGCACGGGAAAGCCTGAAAACCATCTGCGGCCTGCTGGGCGGTCTGACCCTGGACACCGGCCGGGTGCGAATGTGGATGGCCGGCCGGGGTGGCTGCGCCGTGGAGGGGGCCACGGACTGGAGCCGGGCGGCCTTTGCCGACCTGGACCGCTTACCGCACAGCGAGCAGGCCCGCTGGTGCGTGTGGAAGTCGGTGGAGTTGCTCTATCGGCTCTCCGCCCAAGATGAGCAGGAAACGGATGCACTCCCGGGCCCGTTTTTGGATCGGAACATTGCCCGGTCACTGGCAAAAACCCGCCGGTACATGGAGGAGCATTTGGACGAGCCCCTTACCATCTCTACCCTGAGCCGCCGGGCCTGCCTCTCCGCCACCGCCTTCAAGGCGGGCTTTCGCCGCCTGTACGGCCTGCCGGTCCACACCTGGCTGCGGCAGCGGCGGATGGAACGGGCGGCAGAACTGCTATGTACGCCCGGATTAAATCTGGAAGAAGTAGCAAAAGCGGTGGGTTACAGTAGTGTTAGTCAATTCGCTGCCGCGTTCCGGCAATGGTATGGGCTGCCGCCGGGCCAATACCGAAAAAATGTCTGAACAGGCAACCATCTGGCCGATTTGGCAATGCGGCTGCGTAAAGCGTCTGCTATAATACTTCAATACATAAAGAAACATGTTTGTTTCCGGACAGGAGGAGATCTTGATGAAACAACATCGCTTCTGGGCCTGGGGCGCCGTGATCTGTATGATCATGGTGATGATCACGGGCTATAAACGCAAATAAGTACATAGCAGAAAGGAAGAATCTCCATGATGAAGTACTATGTCAGGCTGGCCTGCTTTATGGGCGGGGTCCTGTTTGGCTCCGCCGGTGTAAAGCTGCTCACCAGCAAGGATGCCAAGAAGGCATATACCCACATCACCGCCGCCGGTCTGCGGATGAAGGACAGCGTAATGGAGACGGTTACATCCGTCCAAGAGAACGCCGCCGACATGCTGGCCGCCGCCAAGGACATCAACGAAGCCCGGGCCGCCCAGGAGGCCGAGGCCCAGGTGGAGGGCCAGGAGGCCTGAAAACTTGAAAAACTGCGGAAGGGAGCCGGTAAGCGGCTCCCTTTTTCCATGAGGGAGATTTGTAATGAAAGCAACCATCGTACATGAGAGCCGGGGACGGATGCGCCTGCGGCTGCGGCAGAACCATATGACCCTCCGGCAGGCGGATCTGCTGGAGGCCTGGCTGAAGGGCCGGCCCTGGACAAAGGAGGCCGTGGTCCATGAGCGCACCGGCTGCGTCATCGTGACCTATACGGGGGACCGGGAGGCCGTCCTCGCCGCCCTGGGCGGCTTTACCTGGGCTAGGGCGGAGGAGACGGTCACCCTTCCCGTCCACAGCACCCGGGCGCTGAACCGGGAATTTCAGGAAAAACTGGCGGGCAAAGTGCTGATGAAGGGGGCGGCCGCCCTGTTTTTGCCCACTCCCCTGCGGGCGGCCCGGGTGATCTGGCACATGGCGCCCTTTCTCCGCAAAGGTCTTCGCTGCCTTGCGCGGGGCAAACTGAAAGTGGAGCTGCTGGATGCTCTGTCCATCGGCATCTCCGTGGGCCGCCGGGACTTCGGCACCGCCGGCATAGTGATGTTCCTGCTGGAGATCGGCGAGCTGCTGGAGGACTGGACCCGGAAGAAGTCCGTAGCCGACCTGGCGGAGAGTCTGTCCCTCCATGTGGACCGGGTGTGGTTGAAAACCGAGGCCGGGGATGTGCTGTGCCCCATCGGCCAGGTAAAGACCGGCGACCGGGTGCTGGTTCGGGCCGGGGGCGTCATCCCCCTGGACGGCGTGGTGGCGGAGGGGGAGGTCACCGTCAACCAGGCCTCCCTCACCGGAGAGTCCGTCCCTGTGGCCAAGCGGCCCGGCGGCGCGGTGTACGCCGGCACCGTGGTGGAGGAGGGCGAGTGCGTCCTGGAGGTACGCCAGGCCTCCGGCCAGGGCCGGTACGACCAGATCGTGGAGATGATCCAGCGCTCCGAACAGATGAAGTCCGCCGCCGAGGCCAAGGCCTCCAGCCTGGCAGACAGGCTGGTTCCCTACACCTTTGCCGGGAGCCTGCTGAGCCTGATCCTTACCCGGAACGTAACACGGGCCCTGTCGGTGCTCATGGTGGACTTCTCCTGCGCGTTGAAACTGGCCATGCCCCTGGCAGTACTCTCCGCCATGCGGGAGGCGGGCCGGGAGCACATCACCGTCAAGGGCGGCAAGTTCCTGGAGGCAGTGGCCCATGCGGACACCATCGTCTTTGACAAGACCGGCACCCTCACCCACGCCTGCCCCCGGGTGGCGAAAATCGTCCCCTTCCACGGCAAGGAGGCGGCGGAGATGCTCCGTCTGGCCGCCTGCCTGGAAGAGCATTTCCCCCACTCCATGGCCAACGCCGTTGTGGAGGAGGCACGCCGCCGCAGGCTGAACCACGAGGAGCGCCATGCAAAGGTGGAGTACCTGGTAGCCCACGGCATCGCCAGCGCGGTGGACGGGGAGCAGGTGCGCATCGGCAGCGCCCATTTCATCTTCGAGGACGAGAAGGTGATCATCCCGGAGGGGGAGCGGGAGAAGTTCGACGCCCTGCCCCCGGAGTACTCCCAGCTCTATCTGGCCATCGACGGGGTGCTCGCCGCCGTGATCTGCATCTCCGACCC
>CALWOS010000174.1 GCA_944383185.1 uncultured Oscillospiraceae bacterium | reverse complement strand
GAAGTGTATAAAATGTTGCTGGTGTCAAATTTATACTTCAGCCATGGTGTTCATATCCTGCTATACCATGCAGCCGTCCCTCCGATTCCATAGTACTCGCAGCTAAAGCTCTATAAAAGCTCACCATTGACGGCCCAACCATAATGTCGGCTGTAAGATGAAGGACCGCTTCACCTGCCGCATTGTAGCTTGCTTGCCCTGCAAAGTATCGACTTGCAGCAGAATTAGCTGTTATTTCATTTACTGCACGATAATAATAACTGCCCGTAGTCAGTGCATTGCACCAAAAGCATATATTATCGCCGCCGCTTCCGTTGGGCGCGCTAATTTGGCCTGAAACTTCTAGCCGCAGCCGGGGATGCTCCGTAAAGTCAATGCCGCTCAAATCCAGCAAAATGCTGGGCGCGTCCTCCGTCAGAGTCTGCCGCAGCAGCACTTGATAGGGCTGCGCCCCTAAGGCGGCGTCGATCTTCGCGTAGTCGGCATTGAATTCGTCCATGGTGAACGGGTCTGTCCGCTGCCACTGGCTCAGGCCCAGGTTTGGCGTTTGATTGCTTGCCATAGTGATACTCCCCCCAAAAAGTCTTTCACCCCTAGAAAACTGCCGGCGCTTTTTGTACACACGCGTGCAAGCAATTGATAATTGACAATTGACAGTTGACAATTAAGGGCGCTTCCGCGAAAAGGCCCCCTTGTGCAAGGGGACACAAGAAAGGCTCCCCTGCGCAAGGGGAGCTGTCAGCCCTCAGGCTGACTGAGGGGTCGCCGTGCCCCGGCAGAGGGCAATCCCTCAGTCTCTCCGCTTCGCTCCGAGACAGCCCCCTTTGCACAAGGGGGCCTTTAGAGGAAACGATCCCTCCGACCCACGTCAGAAGGAGGGCGCTCCATTCCGTTTCCGGCCAAAAGGCCGAAAACACCCTATCTGCTTCCTCCTTCTTCCTTTTCCGCCGAAAACCCGCTTCGCTGGGCTTTCCGGCGGGAGTACGAGGGGGGCGCTTCAGGCCACCTCCCTTTGTGCAAGGGAGGCTTTGGAGGTGCGTAGGCCAATTTGACCTCCAGGCTGCGGGGGAATCCAATGGGGGGCGCAGCCCCTCTTGGTCGTTGGGTTGGGGTTTTCAAAGGGGAAGGGGAATCGAAACCCCTTCCCCTTTGACGACTTTCTTTGGTACTTTCTTTGTCCGCACAAAGAAAGTACATAAAAAAACCCCGCCGGAGGCAGAAATTGACAAAGCATGCCGCGGCATGTAAAATAAAACTGCCCACGTCCCAGGAGCTTCCTCCGGACGCGGGCAGGCGCTGCCATAACGGTAGGCGGTTGGCTACACCACCCGGAAGGGGGGTGAGGCCCATGCGGATTACGTTACATATCTGGCGGTTTACCGTCACGATCATCGTAAAAAGCAGAAACCGCCACTCGGCCAAGTGACGGTTTCTCCGGCTAAGCCACTGATACGTCTTTCAGGCTAACCGCTTATCGGCAGCGCCTTTTCTATGCTTTATTATACACGCCCCCGGCCCGAAAGTCAACAGAAGCCTTGCCGCCCCTACGCGATGGCTTCCGCAAACCGCCTAATTGTCAACTGTCAATTGTCAATTAGGTTGTCAATCCCTCAGTCAGCCTTCGGCTGACAGCTCCCTTTGCACAAGGGAGCCTTATTTGGTAAAGCTATTCGTATTGCGCCCTGGCCCCGCCGATGAGCTTGGGCCGGGTATAAGCGGCGGTGACGTACGCCTTGCCGATGTATTTCACGCCAAGGCGCACCGGCACGGCCACGTCCTTCAGGTGCATCCCAATGAGGGTGCTCCCCACGTCCAGCCCGGCCACGGCCCGGACATGCTCCACGGCCACGGGCTTGGAGAGCATCCCCCAAACCGCCGTGGCAAAGCTGCCTCCGGCCTTGGGCTTGGGTACCACGCACACGGGCTCGTAGCCCCAGCGGTCCGCCGCGTCCCGCTCCAGGATCAGGGCCCGGTTCAAATGCTCGCAGCACTGGGCCGCCAGGTAGAGGCCCTTCTCCCGGATCAGGGGCAGAATCCCCTCCGCCACGGCACGGGCCGCTTCGGGCACGCTGCCCTTGCCGATGCGCTCCCCCACGATCTCGCTGGAGGAGCAGCCCACCACGACAATGTCCCCGGGGCGGTATTGCGCCGTCTCCAAAAGCTCGGCCATGGCCTGCGCCGCCGCGGCGCGGATGGCAGAATACTCGTCCATTTTCCTTTCCTCCTTCATTCCCAGGCAGCCCAGACCTCCGGGCAGTAGCCCACGGTGGCCTGCCTGCCGTTGCGCACCACGGGGGTGCGGATGAGGCTGGGGTCCTCCAGGAGCTTTTCCAGCCGGTCCGCGTCCCGGGCCAGATAGCGCAGCAGCGCCGCGTCCGGGTGCTTCTCATCTATGAGCGCTTCCAGCCCCACGGCGTTTTTCACCGACTCCAGCTCCCTGGGACGCATCCCGTAGCGGGGCAGGTCGATGGACTGGAACTTGATCCGCCGCTCCTTGAACCAGCGCTCGGCCTTTTTCGTGTCAAAGCACTTGCTTTTTCCATAGATCTGTATGTTCATTTCTGGCTTGCCTCCCAAGCGCCCAGGAAATTCCGGTAAAACACGTCCTTTGCCGCCTCCTCTCCCCGCTTTTCCGCAAGGAGGGCGAAAAATCCCGCCAGGCTCTCCACCCCGGCAAAGCCCCGGGGCAGCTCGTCGATCCCGTCCAGGTCGCAGCCCAGGCAGAGGCTTTTTTCTCCGCCCAGGGCGAGGACGTGCTCGCAGTGGGCCAGGGCCGCGGCCATGTCCCGCCCCAGGCCCAGGAAATCCGGGCAGAGGTTTAAACCCACGGCCCCGCCGGAGGCGATCACCGCGGAGAGCATCTCGTCCGTGAGGTTCCGGGGGTGGGGGCACAGGGCGCGGCAGTCGGAGTGCCCGGCGAACAGGGGCCGCCCCGCCGCCGCGCTCAGCTCCGCCACGTCAAAAAACGTCTTGTCCGAGGCGTGGGAGAGGTCCACGGCGATCCCCAAGTCCCAGCAGGCCCGGACAAAGTCCCGCCCCGCTTCCGTGAGCCCGCCGCCTCCGTCCATGGCCGCGCCGCAAAGGGCGTTGTCGCTGTTCCAGCACAGATGCACAAAGCTCACGCCCCGCCGCCGCAGTTCCGGCAGCCGCCGGCGGTCGCAGGCAAGCTGCTCCGCCCCTTCCACGGAAAGGAGCACGGCGGTCTTTCCCGCCGCCCAGGCTTTCCGCAGGGCCCCTGGCGTGGGGCACAGGGCCATCTGCCCGTCTTGCCGGAGGGTGGCTTCCAGGAAGGAGAGAGCCGCTTCCAGCACCGGCGGCGCCGCCGGGTCGCCCCAGATGGCGAAAACCTGCCCCGCCGGGGAAAAGGCCTTCAGCCGCGCCAGGTCCAGGTGCAGGCGGTTCCGCGCCAGGGACGCCCCGGCGCCCAGGGCGGTGGTCAAAGTGTCGCAGTGGGCGTCCAGCAGCGCCACGGCCACGGCCTCACACCTCCATGATCACCGGCAGCACCATGGGGCTGCGCTTGGTGGTCTTGTAGAGATAGCCGGAGAGGTTGGCTTTGATCTTGCCCTTCACGGCGGCATAGTCGATGCTCCGCCGCCGGCCCCGCCCCGTGGCGGGGGCGTCCAGGCTCTCCAGGACCACCCGGCGCATTTCCTCCAGAAGCTGCTCGGACTCCTTCACATATACGAAGCCCCGGGTAAGGATTTCCGGCCCGGAGACAAGCCCGCCGTCCTGGCTGGACATGGTGAGGACCACTACCACCATGCCCTCGTCCGCCAGGAGCTTCCGGTCCCGGAGGACCACGCTGCCGATCTCGCCCACGCCGGTGCCGTCCACCAGCACCTGGCCGGCGGGGACCTCCGCGCCCAGCTTGATGCTCTTGCGGGTGAGCTCCACCGTGGTGCCCGTGGAGCCAATGACGATGTGCTTCGGGTCCACGCCCATGAGCTTGGCCAGCTGGGCGTGCTTGCACAGGTGGCGGTGCTCCCCGTGGACGGGCATGAAGAACTTGGGCTTGGTGAGGGCCAGCATGAGCTTGAGCTCCTCCTGGCAGGCGTGGCCGGAAACGTGGAGATTCTCCATCCGGTCATAGATCACCTCCGCGCCCTTGGCAAAGAGCTCGTCAATCACCCGGGTGATGGTCAGCTCGTTACCGGGGATGGCGGAGGCGGAGATGATGACCCGGTCCCCCGCGTCGATTTCCACCTGCCGGTGGCCGTTGAAGGCCATGCGGTACAGCGCGGACATGTTCTCCCCCTGGGAGCCGGTGGTGATGATGCAGGCGCGGCTCTTGGGAAGGCCCTTGAGCTCGTTCATATCCACCAGGGTGCCCTTGGGGGCTTTCAGATAACCCAAGTCCGTGGCCACCTTCATGACGTTTTCCATGCTCCGGCCGGTGATGCCCACCTTGCGCTTGTACTTGTGAGCCACGTTGATGATCTGCTGGAGCCGGTGGACGTTGGAGGCAAAGGTGGTGACGATGATGCGCTTGTCACAGCCCTTGAAGAGCTGGTCAAAACGCTCGCCCACTTTCTGCTCGGTGTCGGAATAGCCCCGGCGCTCCACATTGGTGGAGTCCTGCAGCAGGGCCAGCACCCCCTCCTTGCCCAGCTGGCCGAAGCGGGCCAGGTCGATCACGTCCCCGTCGATGGGGGTGAGGTCGATCTTGAAGTCGCCGGTCTGAACCACCACGCCCAGAGGGGTTGTAATGGCCAGGGCCACCGCGTCGGCGATGGAGTGGTTCACGTGGATGGGCTCGATCTTGAAGCAGCCGGCCCGAAAGCTCTCCCCTGCGTTCATGATGATGCGCTTGGTGGTATCCAGCATGCCGTGCTCCGCCAGCTTGATCTCAATGAGCCCGGCAGTGAGGCGAGTGGCATACACCGGCGCGTTCACCTGTTTGAGGACGTAGGGCAAGGCACCGATATGGTCCTCATGGCCGTGGGTAATGATAAAAGCCCGGACGCGGCTCTTGTTCTTCACCAGATAGGTCACGTCTGGGATCACCACGTCGATGCCGTACATGCCTTCGTCCGGAAAGCCCATACCGCAATCCACCACAATGATGTCCCGGCCGTATTCATAGGCGGTCATGTTTTTTCCGATCTCATCCAGACCGCCCAGAGGGATAATTTTGAGTTTGGATGTGCTTGTTGCCATGTTGTGTAATACTTCTCCTTTTTGTAAAAATGTAACAGTTATGCAAGAGAAGCATCCTGGAGAAAGGGAAAAAGCCGCCCTTTTTCCACGGCAAGGAGACAGAGGCCCATGTCAGCCCCGGCCCTGCATCGCCGGTCCTTTCCACGTGCTCTGTCTTTCCAAATGCTTCTCTATGGCTTATATCATGCAGTACAGTACAAACCGTACATAACAGCCTTGTAAATTCGGCACTCTGCTAAAGAGAGTATGCCCGGATTTATGTATTTTAGCACAGATCTTTCCATCTGTCAAATCTGACCCGCCGCGTATTTTGCCAGGGTGTCGGTTCGAAACAAACAGAACCGCAGGCTGGAGCGGGGAAAACCCGCCCAGAGGCATTGTGAGAGCGGCGGCCTGCTTCCAGAAATATTTCGCACGCTATGGAAAGCAAGCTTGACATTTCAGAGGGCGGATGCTATAGTTCAGATATGGAAAGCAAACTTTCCTTACATAGGGAGGGCACTGTCGTGAAAAATCGTCTGGAAGAATTGCGAAAACAGCGGGGGCTCAGGCAGGAAGAGCTGGCCGCCGCCTTGGAGGTCTCCAGGCAGACGATAGGTTCCCTGGAAAACGGAAGATACAATCCCTCGATTCAGCTGGCATTCAAGCTGGCCAAATATTTCGGTTTGACAATCGAGGATATTTTTATCTATGAGGAGGCCCCAAAATGAAGGATGCGGAGCTGTTGTCCCCAGTGGAAAGAGACGAACTGCGGCAGGTAAAAATCGAGGCAGAAGACGAAAGGAACATCGCGCTGGGCAACGCGGCGAAGGCCAGAGCATACGAATTGATGCTGTGGCTCTACGCCGTGTCCATCTCGCTGCTCGCGTTCTTTGACATGATCCATCTGGCGGCCTTTTTTATTCTGCTGGGCGTTTTTGCCGTCTGTCAGGTATACTTTATCATCCGGCTGTGGCAATACCATAAAGCCCTGTAAACGCGTCACAGCAACGCCCGCCCCTTCCCCGGCTCTCCGGGGAAGGGGCGGGCGTTCTGCCTGCGGAAGCGGGGCGCGGCGCGCTTCGTTTTTCCTGTCACATCTCCCGCCGGCCCTCCAGGGCCCGGAGGAGCGTGGCGTCGTCGGTATACTCCAGGTTGCTGCCCACGGGGATACCGTAAGCCAGGCGGGTCACCGTTACGCCGAACGGTTTTAAGAGCCGGGAGATATACATGGCGGTAGTGTCCCCCTCGGTGTCTGGGTTGGTGGCCATAATGACCTCCCGCACGCCTCCGGCGGAGACCCGCTCCACCAGCTCCGAGATCTTCAGGTCGTCCGGCCCGATGTGGCGCATGGGGGAGAGCACTCCGTGAAGCACATGGTAAACGCCCTGGTACTCCCGGCTGCGCTCGATGCTGGCCACGTCCCGGGGCTCCGCCACCACGCAGATGAGGCCGTGGTCCCGGCGCTCGTTTTCGCAGATGGCGCAGCGCGTCCCGTCCGTGAGGTTCTGGCACACCGGGCAGGTATGAACCTGGCTTCTGGCGTCCAGGATCGCCTGCGCCAAGCGCCGTGCCTCCGCCTCCGGCACGCTCAGGAGGTGAAAGGCCAGGCGCTGGGCGCTCTTGCGTCCCACGCCCGGCAGCGCCGCCAGGCAGTCTACAAGCGTCTCCAGCGCCGGGGGAAAAAAAGCTGACATAAGCGCTCCGCCTCCCTTATTCGCCCCGGATGGCGGCGATGGCGGCGGCCCGGTCCGCCTTGCCGTACACGGCGCTCCCCGCCACCAGTACCGTGGCGCCAGCATCCCGCACCAGAGGGGCGGTGTCGGGGTCGATGCCGCCGTCCACCTCCAGCGCGCAGCCGGGGTTGGCCTCGTCCAGCATCTTCCGCAGCGCGGCGATCTTGGGGAGCTGGTCGGCCATAAAGCGCTGGCCGCCGAAGCCGGGTTCCACCGTCATCACCAGCACGGTGTCCAGCATGGGTAAATAGGGCGCCAGGACCCCCGCAGGAGTTTTGGGCTTCAGGGAAAGGCCCACCTGCTTTCCCGCTTTTTTCACTGTCTCCAAGGCCGCGAAGATGTCCTGGGGTTCGTCGGCCTCCACATGGAACACCACCAGGTCCGCCCCCGCCTGGCAAAAGCGCTCCACATAGCGGTGGGGCTTTTGGATCATCAGGTGCACATCTAGAAAGCCCTCTGTGGCTTTCCGCAGGGACTGTACCACGGGTATGCCGATGGAGATGTTGGGCACAAAGAGCCCGTCCATCACGTCCACATGGAGCCAGTCGGCCCCGGCGCGGAGCACATCCTCCACTTCCTCCCCCAGACGGCAGAAATCCGCCGAGAGGATGGACGGCGCAATCTTGATCATAGGTATCTTCCTTCCTGTCCCCGCCGTATTCCCCGCCCGGCCCTCTCTGCCGGGAACGGGACGCGGCCCGGGCGCATAGTCTGATAGTGGCTGCGCAGCCTTGAGATAGGCCGCCGCTGTCGCCCTCGGGAATCCCGGCGGCGGCCAATTGGACCTGCCGCGCATTCTCCCCAGCGGAAAATGTGCCGGCAGGCCCTGTTTCCGTCATTTCCGGAGTTTCGTTTATTTTATTGCTAATGTATTATACTATATTTTCCTCCTCCGGCGCAAGAGAGAGTATGCCTCCGCTTTTTCCCTTTGGGATTTCCACGCGGTCACTGGCTTTTCTCTTGACGGAACGGGCCGCAGGGAATAAAATAAGAAAGAACATCCATCCGAGAAGGGACGATCTGCCCAATGGCCAAGGGAAGAAGTAAAAAGAAGAACACCGCCACACCCTGGACCCCGTATATCGTGGCGGCAGTGTGCCTCGTCTACTGCGTCAGCGGCGCCCGGCTCTATAAAATCACCGACTTTCTCATCCTGGCCGCCGTTCTCATCGGTGTGGGCTACGCTTCCAGCCTCCTGATCCGCCAGTACCGGAAGAAAAATGCCCCGCCCCCCCGGCAGCAGGCCGCGACGCCGAAGCAAAAGGCCGCCCCGCCGCCGGAGCCGGACGAAAACGCCCAGTACTCCCCGGAGGTGCGGAAAATCATCAAGGAGGGCCTCCTGGCCCAGCAGGAGATGGGCCGGCTCTATGCCTCCATCCAGGATCCCGGTATCCGCAGCAAGATCAACGAGATCATGCAGGTTTCGGACAAGATCGTCCAGGACGCCAAGCACGACCCGGCGGACGTACCTCAGATCCAGCGCTTTTTGAGCTACTACCTCCCCACCACCATCAAGCTCCTGAACGCCTACGACCGCATGAGCGACCAGGGCATCCAGGGGGAAAACATCTCCGGCACCATGAACCGCATCGAGGCTATGCTGGACAGCGCCATCGCCGCCTACAAAAAGCAGCTGGACAGCCTCTTTGCCAATCAGGCTCTGGACATCGAAACGGACATTGAAGTGATGAACGCCATGCTGGCGCGGGAAGGTTTGGCGGAGGACGGGATGAAGGCCGCGCGGGAGCAGGCCCGCAAGGCCGCCCAGACTCCGGAAGCTCCGGCAGCGGACCCCCCGGCGGAGGAGAGCGCCTCCGCCAGCCCCTTCGGCAGCGCCAGTCCGGTGGAAAAACTCCACCGGAGCAACAAGTAATGAAAAAGCGCGAAACCACCTCTTGATACAAAGGAGCAAACGACATGGACGAAAAATTTGGTTCCGCCTCCCTGGACGCCAAGGCCCCGGAGGCCCCCTATGTGCCCAAGCTGACGTTGGACCCCACCGCGGCCCAGGGCGCCGTCGCCCCCGCACAGCCTGAAGCGGAGAAAAAAGATGTCCCAGTGGAAAAACTGGACATTGACCGCCTCAGCCCTGAGGAACAGGCCGCGGTCCGCTCCTTCGCCCAGCAGATCGACGTCACCGATTCCACCCAGGTCATCAACTACGGCGTGGCCGCCCAGAAGAACATCGCCGACTTCTCCAACCAGGCCCTCAGCCAGGTGCGCACCAAGGATATGGGCGAGGTGGGGGACATGCTCTCCAACCTGGTCATCGAGCTCAAGGGTCTGGACTACGACGAGGAGGAGAAAAAAGGCTTCTTCGGCTTTTTCAAAAAGGCCCAGAACTCCATCGCCGAGCTGAAAGCCAAGTATGACAAGGCCGAAGTGAATGTGGACAAGATCACCGCCGCCCTGGACGAGCACTGGCGCGTCCTCACCAAGGACATTGCCATGCTGGACAAGATGTACGAGATGAACCTGGCCTACTTCAAGGAGCTGAGCATGTACATCATCGCCGGCAAGCTCCGCCTGGAGGAGCTGCGGAAAACGGAGCTTCCCCGGCTCCAGGCCAAGGCGGAGGAGTCCGGCCTGCCGGAGGACGCCCAGGCCGCCAGCGACTACGCAAGCCTTCTGGGCCGCTTTGAAAAGAAGCTCCATGATCTGGAGCTGACGCGGATGATTTCCATCCAGATGTCCCCCCAGATCCGCATGATCCAGAACAACGACAGCCTCATGGCCGAGAAGATCCAGACCTCCATCGTCAACACCATCCCCCTGTGGAAGAGCCAGATGGTCATTGCCCTGAGCCTCCACCACGGAAAGCAGGCCATGGAGGCCCAGCGGGAAGTGACCAACGTCACCAACGATCTTTTGAAGAAAAACGCCGAGGCCCTGCGCCAGGGCACCCTGGACATCGCCCGGGAGAGCGAGCGGGGCATTGTGGACCTGGAGACCCTCCGGGAAACCAACGCCAAGCTCATCCAAACCCTGGAGGAAGTCCGCAGCATCCAGGACGAGGGCCGCGCCCAGCGGGCCCAGGCGGAAGTGGAGCTGGGCCGCATCGAGGGTGAGCTGAAGCAGAAGCTCCTGGAGCTCAAGGGCTGAGGCTCCCAAACCCGAATGAGTGAGGAACGACTATGAACTTTTTCCAGCGCCGGGGCGTGGCCCTGGTGATCAGCGCCCTGGTGATTCTGGGCAGCGTGAGCTATGGCGCCACCAGCTCCCTCCAACGGGCCATTGACCGGGTAGAGGAGGGCTTTTACGACGGCGTGGAGTACGACGGCTATCTCCACAAGTCCATCGCCTCCCAGCTCCAGGCCCGTCTGGACAACGCCAACGGCATCTTCAGCCTGACGTCCGCCGTCTGCCCGGAGGAAACGGAAGCGGCCCGGGAAGTCCGCAGCAACATGTACTCCGCCCTCCAGTACGGCAGCAGCCCCAGCTCCCTCTATTACTACAACGAGGAACTCACCACCGCCATGACCGCTCTGGACCAGGCGGTGGCCGCGGCGGAGCTGCCGGAGGACGAGCGGGAGGCCTATGAGAAGTATTACAGCGACTTCAACGCCGCCATGGACGTCATTGCCGAATCCGGCTACAACGAGAGCTGCCGGGAATTTCAGCAGGAGGTCCTCTCCCAATTCCCGGCGGAGTTCATCTACTATAACAGCAGCGTTTACGGGCCCAGCGTGTTCGCATGAGGGTTGCCGCTATGAAACTGCATCGCTTCCCCATGAAAAAAGCAAAGCCCATTGCGGCTCTGCTTCTTGCCTTTTTTCTCGCCCTGGGCGCCGCCGCCCCAGCCATGGCCTCCACCCTGGAGCCTTCGGAGGAATACTATGTCACAGATGACGCCGGCGTCCTCTCCCCGGAGACGGAACAGCTCATCTGCGACTACAACGGCGCTCTGGAGCAGCAGTGCGAGGGTGCCCAGATCGTCGTGGTCACGGTGAACTACCTGCCGGACGGCCTCTATTCCGACGAGTACGCCCTGGAGCTCTTCAACGACTGGCGGGTTGGGGACGCCCAGGAGAACAACGGCATGCTCCTGCTCCTGGTGGTCCAGGAGAACAAGGCCTGGCTCACCCAGGGCCGCGGCCTGACCAACGCCTTCACCAGCAGCGACGCGGACGCGTATCTGGAAGAGTACTTCTTTCCCGCCTTTGACCGGGGGGAATATGACCAGGCGGTGACGGAACTCTTCTACCAGCTTCTCCACTGGTTTGACGAATACTACGGCGCCCAGGTGGTGGCCTCCAATCCGGACTATGCCGCCGATGCTCCGGAATCCGGCATAGACCCCCGAATCCGGCAAGGCTTTTCCTCTGTTCTGGTAAAGCTTGCCATCGTCCTTATCGTCATAGCCGTTGTGTTCCTCCTGGGCAGCCGGGGTGGTAGAGGCGGCAGAGGTGGCAGAGGCGGCGGGGGCGGCGGCTGGCTGCCCTGGTTCCTCCTGTGGAACAGTGCCCGTTACCCGCGCCACTGGGGCGGGCACCCGCCCCGCGGGCCCAGAGGCCCCGGCGGCCGAGGCGGCTTCGGCGGCGGAGGTTTTGGCGGCGGCTTCGGCGGCGGCATGGGCCGCGGCGGGGGCGGCTTCGGCGGCGGGGGCGGCGGTGGCCGGCGGTAAGCCGTCCGCTGCGTATCATACAGAAAAAGGAGAACACATCCTATGTCCATTGAAAAAGCCCGGGCCCATTTCCGCGCCCTGGGAATTGAGGACCGGGTACAGGAGTTCCCGGTATCCAGCGCCACGGTGGAGTTGGCGGCCCAGGCCCTGGGCGTGGCCCCGGAGCGCATCGCCAAAACCCTGGCCTTCCAGAACGGAGAGGGCTGCATCCTCGTCCTGGCCGCAGGTGACGCCCGGGTCAACAACCGCAAATTTAAGGACCGCTTTTCCATGAAGGCCAAAATGCTTTCCCCCGAGGATACCCTCCGGCTGGTGGGTCACCCTGTGGGGGGCGTGTGCCCCTTCGGTATCAACGACGGCATCCCCGTCTATCTGGATGAGAGCCTCCGGCGTTTTGAGACGGTGTTCCCCGCCGTGGGCAGCGCCAACAGCGCCATCGAGCTGAACCTGGACGAGCTTTTCGCCTACTCCCACGCGGAGGAGTGGGT
>CALWOS010000173.1 GCA_944383185.1 uncultured Oscillospiraceae bacterium | reverse complement strand
CCGTGAGGGAGAGGGAGGGCACCGTGTCGTTCACCCCGGCGCCCAGGACGATGACATAGTCCGCCTTGGGGTCTGCGTCCGTCCTGGCCTCCCGGAGTACCGGCAGGCAGAGCAGCCCCAGCCCGATCAGGGCCAGGGCCAGCAGCCCCCAGAGCCCCAGGCGCAGCTTTTTCCGCCCCTTCCGGGCACAGAGCCACTCCAGGAGGAAAAAGACTCCCAGGGCGGCAAGGCACAGGGCCAGGACGCGGTAGCCCACCAGGGCGAAGGCGAAAAAGGCGGCGGCGAGGAACAACGCCGCCGCCGCAAAAACTTCCCATCTAGTTTTCATCGGCAAGGGCCTCCCACTGGGCGTAAAGCGCCGTGATTTTCCCGTCCAGCGCCTCCCGTTCCTGTCCCAGCTCCAGGAGCTTTTCATAGTCGCTGGCGTGGCGCTGTGCTTCCGCGTCCAGGGCGGCGAGCTTTTCCTCCAGCTCCTGGATCTCCCGCTCCAGCCGGGCCATGCGCTTTTCGGGGTTCGACCCTTTTTTATCTTTTTTTTGTTTCCCCTTTGTATCCTGCCTGGGCTTTTCCGCCGGGGCCGCCGCCGTCAGTTGCGCCTGCCGCCGGCGGTACTCCAGGAACTCCTGATAGGTTCCCCGGAAATCCTGAATGGCGCCGTTTTCCAGACACCAGATCCGGGTGGCGAAGCGCTGGATGAAAAAGCGGTCATGGCTCACGAACAACAGCGCCTGGTCGTAGTCCGCCAGGGAAGCCTCGATCCACTCCCGGCTGGCGATGTCCAGGTGGTTGGTGGGCTCGTCCAGGATCAGCAGGTTGATGGGCCGGGCCATGAGCATACACAGCCGCAGCCGGCTCTTCTCCCCGCCGGAGAGGGTCTCCACGGTTTTGAACACATCCTCCCCCCGGAAGTGGAAGGCCGCCAGGCGGTCCCGGGCCTGCTGGGGCGTACACTTGATCTCGTAGAGCAAGGTGTCCAGGAGCGTCCGGTGGGGGTTTTCAAACCGCACCAGCTGAGGCAGATACCCGGTCTGGACCGAGGGGCCCTGGTAGATAAAGCCGCTGTCCGGGGCTTCTTCTCCCAGGATGATTTTCAAAAGGGTGGACTTTCCCGTGCCGTTGTCCCCGATGAGAGCGATGCGTTCGCTCCCCGCCATCTCCAGATCCAGGTCCCGGAACAGGCAGCGCGGGCCGAAGGACTTGGCGAGATGCTCCAGCACCAGTACCTCGTCCCCGAAGAACTCCTGAGCCCCGAACTTCTGGGTGAGGGCACGGTCCTTCCTGGGTTTGGGGGTCTGGGAGAGCTTTTCCATGCGCTTTTCTATGGAAAAGGCCCGCTTGTGGAGCTTGTCGTTCCCCATAAAGGCCCAGAGGTGGAGTTTTTCCGCCGCCTTCTGGAGCTGGGCCAGCTTGGCTTGGTCTTTCTCATATTTCTTGAGCTGTTCTTCATAGCGGCGCTGCTTTTCCTGGACAAAGAAGCTGTAATTCCCGGAGTAAAACTCCGCCTTACCGCCCAGGATCTCGATACAGCGCTCCACCGTGTGGTCCAGGAACCACCGGTCGTGGGAGATGGCCAGCACCGTGCCGGGGAAGTGGGCGAGGTATTCCTCCAGCCACTGGGTGGCCCGGAGGTCTAAGTGGTTGGTGGGCTCATCCAGGAGCAGAATGTCCGTGTCCTCCAAAATGAGGCGGGCCAGGTTGACCCGGGTCTTTTCCCCGCCGGAGAGGGAATCGAACAGCTGTCCGCGCATTTCCGGGGCAATCCCTAAACCATTGGACACCTTGGCCCGGTTCCGGTCCACGTCATAGCCCCCCAGGGCCTCCAGCTCCGCGGTGCGCTTGTCATATTCCGCCAGCAGGGCAGGGGAGCTGTCTCCCGCCATGGCCTCCGCTAGCTCTTGGAGCCGGGCCTGGAGGGCGTAGACCCGGGCGTGGGCGGTTTTCAGCACGTCCTCCACGGTGTAATCCTCCGGATAGTGGGGGATCTGGCTGATGAGGCCCAGCCGGCGCCCAGGGGCGGTGTGGATTTCCCCTTCGTCCGGCCGGAGTTCTCCGGTGAGCAGACGGAAAAGGGTGGTTTTGCCCGCGCCGTTGCTCCCGAGGATGCCCACCCGCTCCCCGGCGGTGATTTCCAGGCTCAGCCCGTCCAGGAGGGTTTCCCCCACGGCAAAGGACTTGACCAGGCCCCGTATGATGATATCTGTCATTGGGAAAGTACCTTTCCGTAGTAGTCGAGATCGATGATGTTGGCGCTGTACTGGAACAGCAGCCCCACTTCCTCCAACATCCGGGCGGCGTAGGCGTTGGCCTCCGCCTCCGTGAGGGTGGAGTCCGCATTGGGGGTGAAGGTGTCCGTAGAGGCGTCGTAGCGGCCCTCGTCGGTGATGAAACTCCGGTTGCCGAAGATGATACGGCTGCCTGCGTCGGAGAAGATGTCCCGGCCCACCAGGAGGCGGGAGTCATAGTCCAGGCCGAAGAGATTGCACAGCGTGGGCAGGATGTCCATGGCGCAGCAGTACTTGTCCACGGTCACGGGCTCCTCCATCTCCGCGCAGTAGAGGATCAGGGTGGAGTGATAGAGCTCAAAGTTCTGCTCCACTTCTCCGCCGTTGAGCTCCTCGATCTCGCTCTGGGTGAGGCCGTAGGGGTAGTGGTCCCCGGAGAGGACGATCACCGTGTCCTCCAGGATGCCCGCCGCCTCCAGTTCGTTGAGCAGCTCCTCCATGGCCAGGTCCAGCTCCATGTTGCAGGCCACATAGGCCCGGGCGGCGTCGGAGTAGGGGAGCTCCGCCACCTCCTCCTCATGCTTGGCGGCCATGTTGTTGCCGTAGAAATTGTAGTTCATGTGGCCGGAAATGGTCATATAATAGGTGTGGAAGGGCTCCTCTCCGATGTACATGGGGATGGACTGCTCCATCATCTCCAGGTCCGAGGTGGGCCAGGCGCTGCTCAGGTCCAGCCCCGCGCCGTCGGCCTTGAAGTCATAGCCCATGTTGGGCAGGCTCTTGTCCCGGTCGTAGTAGGTAAGGCTGCCGTCGTGGAAGGCAAAGCAGTTGTAGCCCGCGCTCCCCATGAGATTGCCCATGACAAAGGGCAGGGTGCAGCTGCTGCTCCGGGACATGCTCCACACCCCGCTCCGGGGCAGGAGGGAGAGCAGCGTGGTGAACTCCCCGTCGCTGGTGGAGACGTACCACAGGGGGTTATAGAAGTTTTCAAACACAAAGCCGCTGTGTGCCAGCTTCCAGAGGGTGGGCGTGTGGGTCTCGTCCATGGCCGAGGAGCTGAAGCCCTCCGCCACGATCCAGATGAGGTTTTTCCCTTCGAACATGCCGGTGTACGCATTTTCCATGGTGGGCTCCACCTGGGAGAAGTACTCGTGCATCTCTCTGACCGTGGCGTCAGCTTCGTTGGCGATCAGGTCCTCCCAGTCGATCTCCAGGACGTTGGGGGCGTATGTAGCCGGGGTTTCTGTGGGCGCGGCGGTCTCGCCCGGCTGCACGGAGGCGTCCGGGCTGGGCGCGGGCGAGGATGCCGCAGGTGTTTCCACGGGAGCGCTGCCGCCGCTCTTGGGGAACAGGAGGTTCTGGATGTCCAGGTGCAGGTTCGTGATCGCGCCGAAATAGCGCACCGTGTGTTCCGGGACATAGGTGTCGAAATAGAGGTACCGGGGACTCATGACCCCGGAGGTGCTCCCCAGTACAGCCAGCACGGCGGAGAGC
>CALWOS010000172.1 GCA_944383185.1 uncultured Oscillospiraceae bacterium | reverse complement strand
CGTTGCTTGCTTCCGCGTCCTTTACGCTTCTGCCGAGGGTTTTCCATTTCTCACGGGTGCCGAATTGGGTCACTTGGGGGAACTGGAACATGGCAAGGGCGATATTTCCGGGACTGTAGTAGAGGTTGTCCCCCTGGATCTCCAGGTAGCGCAGGTAGATTTCCGGGTTGGAGGCGATCTCCGCGATACCGGCGTCCTGCATGGCGGTAAGGTTGTCCCGGTCCGCCTGCCGCTGGACCTTCCACTGCTGGTCATTGGCGTTTTTCTGTGTGATGATGTCTGCTAAATTTGCGATAGTGATTCCTCCTCTTATCTGATGTGCCCTGTGTCTCTTGAAGGAGCCATCGGATCCAGCCCCTTGGTGGCTTCACGCAGAGCGGCCAGTCTGGCCCGGACAGAGGGCTTCTCCTCCTTATCGGTCCTGGTCTGCGCTCTCCAGCCATTCCCGTGCTCGGGCGAGGATCTCTCTTGTGGAGCACGGGAGGTTCCTTTTTTTACCGGATCCTCCGGGGCAGGCTTCTCCGGCAGCGGATAGCCCATGGCCTGGAAGAGGACGTTGAGCTTAGCGGCATACCGCTCATTGGAGATCACGTCCACCGTCTCGCCGGTTCTGCCTTTGGGGCGGGCAATGACATACAGAATACCGTACTCCTTGGCCAGCTTTCTGAACCGTCCCACATCCTCATTCCGCAACGGGAGGACCACCGCAGGGGTGGGGTCCTTCGTCAGCTTTCTGATGCTGGTTTTTCCGATGATCTTGCGGTCAGACTGGGAGAGGGCCAGCAGCAGAGCGGTCACATGCTTCACGCCGCCGGCCGCCAGCTTGACCGCCGTTTCCCCGGCTTGCAGGCTCTCCTTTACCATCAGGTCGGCAACTTCTCCGCTTGCGTCCATACAGGTTCACCTCCTTTCATGGACTGGATCAGTTCCAGAATGGAGCTGTCCCGGCCCTGCTCCAGCCACTCCTGCATTTTCCGGGAGAGATGGACGGCCCGCTTCTTCAAACCATAACTCACAGCACGTTCCACGTCCTCCACGGATTCGCCATAATCCAGCAGGACTACCGTGCCGGACAACCGGGCAGGGTTGGAAACGTGCAGATAAAAGGCATACACCGGCACCGACGACGTCATGGTATAAGCCGTCCAGCACAGGTAGGCGTAGCTGTCCGGCAGATACACCTCATAGATGGGGAAGAGGCAGCTTTTCTCCCGCCGTACCAGGTACAGGTAATCTGTATCCTCCCGGCGCTCCAACTGCCGGACGTCCAGTATCAGGCTGTCCCGATCCAGCGCCGGGTGCCGTTCACCGATCATAAAGAGAAAATTTACCAGGTCCAGTTTTCGGACTCTTATGGTGTGGATAGGCTTGCTCCTTTCTCCGTGCGTCCTGGCAGAGTTGCACCTGGACCCGAATGTTGGGGACAGACTGTTCAATCTGGGCGCAGGTTTTCAGCTTGTTCCGCAGGGTGCGCAGCTCCTGATTGATGGATTGGATTTCCGGCTCCACCGGACTTCCTCGCCGCTTCTCCCGATACAGGATCTTCCGCCGCTCCGTCCGGGCGTCGATCTCCCCTTGCAGTGCGTCGGACAGCCAGGATAGCTCCTGGGCGTTGTTGACACGGTGGGCCTGCAAAAAACGGAATTGCGCTCCATAGCGGTTCAGCCGGACCACCTCCTTGCGGACGGAAAAGGGGAGGGGTGGCCGCCTGGGGGAATGCTTGCGGATTCCCAGCAGATAGAGGTATCGGACATAGAGGGCACGAAAGCCGGTAAGTTTTTTCCCGGATGGACGACGGAGAGGGCCGCATCGGACGGTATACCGCCGGGGCGGCTGCTTGAATGGGAATGGAGGCTGCGGGGGTTCTCCACTCCGGGTCCCTGCCAGACGCCTTTTGAGGTCCTCTTCGGTATAGCCGGTCCCCAGACTGCCAAGGCGGACAAAGCGGGCGCCCCCCGGCGGGCGGATGGCGGTGTGCTTGACGCGGGGCCCGCGTTTGACGGTGTATCCCTGCTTCTCCAACTGCTCCCAGAAGGTCTGGAGGGTAAAGGAGCGGGAAATGGCAGTGTCCATATCCCGGCGGATCAGGTCCCGCAGGGTGGTTTTGCCGGCCTTCTCCGCCCGCCATTCGGAGTAGTTCCTGCCTCTGTCCTCCGACTGGATGACAGACAGGCCATGCCGGGCGCTGACGGCATTGGAAACGCCTCGGATGTCGCCGTAGTAGGCGGCAAAGTTGTCCCGGTACTTTTTTCCGTCCAGCAGGGAGACGGAGTTGAACAGGATGTGGCAGTGGAGATGTTCCCGGTCCAGGTGGGTGGAGATGACCGCCTCATAGCGGTCTCCCAGCAGCTGCCGGGCAAAGGCCACGCCCAGTTCGTGGGCCTGGACAGGGGTCACTTCACCGGGGGCGTAGGAGTGGATCAGATGGTAGCCCAGCACGCCGCCGGTCTTGCCCCAGCGGCGCTTGGTGTCCATCATATCCTGACAGGCTGTTTCCAGGCGGCAGTTGACAGCGGTCTCCAGCACAGTCTGTCCCAGCGTGTTTTTCTCCCCGCTGCCGATGTAGTCCAGTACGCTGGACAGGCCGGTTTTTTCCGGGTTCAGCACATAGCCCACACAGTGGTCCAGCCGGGACCGGATGGGGATGATCTTATCGTAGGCCAACTACACCGCCTCCCGCACCAGCCGCCACGCCTCCTGTACCAGGGCCGATGCCGACCGGATCTCCGCCCGGGTGGCCTCGCCTCTGGCGTTGGCCTGATGGGCCAGCTGGTTGACGTTGTTGCCGATGGCGGACAGCTCCCGCAGCAGGGCGGCATAGGTATCCGGCGGACGGGGACGCAGGTTCTCGCCCATAATCAATTTGCGAATCAGGGCATTGGCGTTGAGACCGGTGACGGCACATTGGTTTGCAAGATGTTCGTGCTCGGCATCACTGAGCCACAGGCCAATGCAGCGGGGTCTTGTTCTCATGGCTTCATCCTTTCGCGTGAAATAGGAAATGCGTCCCGACTTGGGACGCATTCAGACGTGGGGTTTTAGGGGGCATCCCCCTAACAAGGGGCGTTTGTGGCACAAATGCCATACTTGCTGGGACAGCGCCGCCTATGGCGGCGCCGGTTGTATCGTCCTTACCGGCTGGGCTCCACAGACGGCTTTACACGGGGTTTAGGTTTCCAGCCCTTTTCAAAGCGGTGCTCCAGCATGATCCGCCTGGTCAGCTCAGCTTCCTTTTCGGGAGCATAGCGGATGCGCTGCGGCCTGCCATAGCGGTCATGCAGGTTGCCCCGGCACTGCTCCAGTTCCGCATAGGTCATGCGGGCAGTGTGGCCGTTGGGATAGGTAATTTCCACGGTGGCGATAGGGAGGGCGGCCTCCCTGATCCTGTGCACCTGCTCTTTGTAGTTCAGCGGGTACACGTCGCCTACCACAACGCCGTCCCGCAGGCCGGTGACAACAATACGGAAAGCGCGGATCTCATCGGCCACAGGCGCATAGTGGGTCCAGATGGCGTGTCCCTCGCTTTCCCGCAGAAATACGTCCCGCTCCTTGACGCACCAGGTCCCGGCGGGGCGGCTCATCCAGTAAAAAACCCGGTCCTCCATATGGGATTCCCGGACAGATTCGGTGATCTTCCGCACATCGTACTGAAAGTCCTCCTGATAGGCGCGGGTATTTTCCTGGACCACGCGGGAGAGGTACTTCAATAGATCAATCCGTTTTTCCATAAATCTGTTCCAGCCGCAGAGGGTCGTAGTCCGGGGCCAGGTATTTCTCCTCAAATTCAGCGGGGGTATAGTATCCCGCCTCCAGGCCGGTCTGAAAATCCTCCGGCTGAACGATCCGCCCCTCTCCCGCAGTTCCTTCTACAGGAACAGGGGTCAGGATGGTGCCGATAAAGCCATCGCCTGCCTGGTCTGCCAGGCGGCGGACCGGGCTGCCCTCCAGATCCATCCGCAGCTCATAGCAGTACAGGCCCAGGTGGACTGTCTGGCGGCTGACTTTGCAGGGAGTATACAGAGCGGGGACGCCGAAGATCTCCACCTCCTCCATGCGGGTGATGCTGGCGTTGATGATATTCATGATGTTTCCTCCTTAGCGTTGATATACCGGGTTTATTTTTACCGATTCCTCTCGGAACGGTTTGGGGAACAGGTCGGGACAGCGGCTCTCGATGCCGTCGATCAGCTCGGCGGCGGTCTCACAGATACAGGATAAAGAGCTTTTCAGTTCCTCCAGCTCACGGCCTTTGCTCCAACCGGCGATATAGCCGAAGGAGTAATCCGATGTGTCCACGCCAAAGTGCTGGCAGACCACATAGGCGATACTCTCCGCCTCCACCTCGCGGGTGCGCCGATCCTTTTCCGGCACTCCTGTGATGACGCCGTTTTCCACCGGCAGGGCGTGGCGTTTGGCGTGAGAGATCTCATGGACCATGGTCTTGAACGTCTGTACCTGGCTCATGTGGGGCCGCACATACACGCACTGCTCCATGTGGCTGTAGCAGCCCTTTGCCGCTGAGGGGAACGGAAAGCGGTAGTGGATCGGGACCGGCGACAGCTCCTCCAGGGCGGCAGACAGCTGGCCGTATTGCTCCACGTCGCCGGCCAGCTCCCCCACGCACAGGGACGGCAGCTCTTTTCCCTCCGTCTGGCTCACATCAAATACCGTGGCAACCTTAAAGGACTGGCGGCGCACCAGCACCGTCTCTCTGACCGGGCGGCCGTCGGGACCCATCACGGGGAGATTGGTGGCGGGGTCCAGCTTGTCTCGTTCCACCAGGGTTTGGTAGGTGCAGGGAGCAAGGATACGGATACCTTTCTCTCCGCGCT
>CALWOS010000171.1 GCA_944383185.1 uncultured Oscillospiraceae bacterium | reverse complement strand
GCATCCAGCACCAGGAGCGTTACCTGTTCCTGGAAGACGGACAGCGCTGGTTTGTGGAGCAGGACACACCCGGGTCTTCCCCCTCATGAGCCCGGGAAGAGCCGGCGCAGCCTCCGGGAGGTTTGCTTCTTCCTGCCTGGGTTTTTGTAAAAGAACTGCCTCAGCCGCAAACGGCTGAGGCAGTTCCTACATGCATGTGGGACACATATTTTCCCGCGGCGTTAGATTTTGTGGCTGGTGCAGGTGGCCTCTCCGGAGTGAATCTCCACGGTCCTCCCCGGTGCCGTCTCCACCAAAAGAGCCCCGGTTGGGGCGATGCCCACGGCAAGTCCCGAGCAGGTACCGCCGTCCGCCCCCGTGACCGCCACCCGGCGGCCCAGGGTGATACACCCGGCCCGGTAGCGCTCCATGGCCGATTCCCGGGGCTCGGAGAGCACCGCCTCCAGCTTCTCCAGCAGCACGGGGGCCAACGCCTCCGGCCTGGGCGCGCCGTCCATCAGATCCGCCAGCCGCCCCGCCTGGGGCAGCTCCGGGGGCAGGCGGTTATAAAGGTTCACACCCAGGCCCATAATCACCGTCAGCGCGCCGGCGTCCACCGCCTCTGTGAGAATGCCGCAGATCTTCTTCCCCTGGAGATAAAGGTCGTTGGGCCATTTGATCCCTGGCCGGGGACAGTCCAGGCTCTCCAGGGCATCCGCCGCGGCCAGGCCGGCCAGGAGGGTAAGTCCCGGTACCTGGCCCAGGGCGCAGCGGGGACGGAAGGCATAGCTCAGGTAGAGCCCTCCCTCCTCCGAGGCAAAGCTCCGGCCCAGGCGGCCCCGGCCGGCGGTCTGGCGCAGGGCCTGCACCGCCAGGGGCATGGGTTCCCCCTGCCGGGCCAGAGCGGCGGCCTGGGCGTTGGTGGAATCCAGCTCCGTATAGACCCGGAGTATCATGCGATCACCATCAGGAGCTCGCCGGCCTTCACCGTCTGGCCGGGTTCCACCAGGACCTCCTCCACCACGCCGCTGCGCCGGGCTACCACAGCGGTCTCCATCTTCATGGCCTCCACCACCAGGAGCACCTGGTTTTCCTCCACATGGTCGCCTTTTTTCACCTGGATGCGGCTCACGGCGCCGGGGATAGAGGCGCCCACCTGGCTGCGGTTCTCCGGGTCGGCCAGGACAGTTTTGTCCACCTTGCTCTCCAGGCTCTTGTCCGGGACGGTGACGTCACGTCGGGCGCCGTTGAGCAGGAATTGCACCGTGCGGTTGCCCTCCTCGTCCGCGTCTCCCAAACCCAGGTACTTGATCACCAGGGTTTTGCCGTCGGCGATGTTCACCTTGTTGGTCTCCCCCACGGCCAGGCCGTGGAAGAACACATGGCTGCCCAGACGGGTGAGATAGCCGTTTTCTTTCCGGTGCCGGAAGTAGGCCTCCACCACCTTGGGGTACAGGCACCAGCTCAGGACATCCCGCTCCGTGGGGTCCTCCCCCAGTTCCCGGAGCCGGGCGCGGCCCTTTTCAAAATCCATGAGGGGCAGCAGCTCCCCAGGCCGGCAGGTGATGGGCTTTTCTCCCTTGAGCACCACCCGCTGGATATCCTCTGGAAAGCCCCAGGCCGGCTGGCCCATAAGCCCCTTGAAATAGCTCACCACGCTGTCGGGGAAGTTGAGATTCTTGCCCTTTTCCACGATGTTCTCCGGCGTGAGGTCATTTTGCACCATGAAGATGGCCAGATCCCCCACCATCTTGGACGAGGGTGTCACCTTCACAATGTCCCCCAGCATCTGGTTGACCGTGACGAACATCTCCCGGACCTCGTCAAAGCGGTGGCCAAGCCCCAAGCTCTCCACCTGAGGCCGGAGGTTGGAGTACTGGCCGCCGGGGAGCTCATAGCGGTAGATCTCCGTCATGGGCGTGCGCAGGTCGCTCTCAAAGACCTCGTAGCGTTTGCGCACATCGGCCCAGTAGTCGCTCAGCTCCTCCAGGCGGCGGAGTTCAAAACCCGTATCCCGCTCCGTGCCCTGGAGGGCGGCCACAACGGCGTTCATGCTGGGCTGGCTGGTGAGGCTGCTCATGCTGGCGATGGCGGTGTCCACAATGTCCACCCCGGCCTCCGCCGCCAGGAGGTAGGCCGCCACCTGGTTGCCGCTGGTATCGTGGCTGTGGAGGTGGATGGGCAGGCCCACTTCCTCCTTCAGGGCCTTGACCAGCTTTTTGGCGGCGTAGGGTTTCAGGAGGCCCGACATGTCCTTGATGCACAGGATATGGGCGCCGCGCTTCTCCAACTCTTTCGCCAGGTTGACATAATATTTCAGGTCGTACTTGTCCCGCTTGGGGTCGCTGATGTCCCCGGTGTAGCAGATGGCGGCCTCGGCGATCTTGCCGCAGGAAGCCACCTCCTCCAGGCTCAGCTCCATGCCGGGCAGCCAGTTGAGGCTGTCAAAGACCCGGAATACGTCAATGCCGTCCTTGGCGGCCTGGCGGATGAAGGCCTTGATGACGTTGTCGGGATAGTTGGCGTAGCCCACGGCGTTGGCGCCCCGGAGAAGCATCTGGAACAGCACGTTGGGGATGTCCCGGCGCAGGAGGTCCAGCCGCTCCCAGGGATCTTCAAAGAGGAATCGATAGGCCACGTCAAAGGTGGCGCCGCCCCACATCTCCAGGGAGAAGGCGTCCGCCAGGATCTCGCTGGTGGCAGCGGCGCCCTTGCACATGTCCCGGGTGCGGACCCGGGTGGCCAGGAGGCTCTGGTGGGCGTCCCGCATGGTGGTGTCGGTGAGAAGGAGCTTTTTCTGCCCCAGGACCCAGTCCCGCACCGCCTCGGGCCCCTTGGCGTCCAGGAGCTGCTTGAGTCCGTCCGGGCGCACGCCGGTGACCTTGGGGAAGCGGGGCGTGTCGTACATCTTCTGCCCGGCGGTGGGGTCGTTGACCACAATGTTGCCGATGTACTTGAGGATCTTGGTGGCGCTGTCCTTGGGGTCGGCGATCTTGAAGAGCTCCGGGGTCTCGTCAATGAACTTGGTGTGGCACTTCCCGGCCCGGAAGGTGGGGTGGCTGAGGATGTTGCCGATGAAGGCCATGTTGGTCTTTACCCCCCGGACCCGGGTCTCCCCCAGGGCGCGGATGGCCTTGGCGCAGGCGCCTTCAAAGCTGTTGTCCGCGGCGGTGATCTTCACCAGGAGGCTGTCGTAATAGGGGGTAATTTCCGCGCCGGTAAAGGCGCTGCCGCCGTCCAACCGGACGCCGAAGCCGCCGCCGGACTGGTAGTAGGTGATCTTGCCGGTGTCGGGGGCAAAATTGTTCAGGGGGTCCTCCGTGGTAACCCGGCACTGGATGGCGTAGCCCCGGGTGGTGACGTCCGCCTGGGAACGGATGCCGATGAGCGGATCCGAAAGGGGCTGCCCGTCGGCGATAAGGATCTGACTGCGCACCAGGTCGATGCCCGTGACCATCTCCGTCACAGTGTGCTCCACCTGGATCCGGGGGTTCATCTCAATAAAGTAGTGGTTCCCGCTCTTATCCACCAGGAACTCCACGGTGCCGGCGTTCACATAGCCCACAGCCTTGGCCACCTTTACCGCGTCCTCGTACAGCTGGTTCCGGATCTCCTGAGGCACAGAAAAGGCCGGGGTGAACTCCACTACCTTCTGGAACCGCCGCTGGAGGGAGCAGTCCCGCTCGAAGAGGTGTACGGTGTTGCCGAAGTTGTCCGCCAGGATCTGTACCTCCAGGTGCTTGGGCTCCACCAGGAATTTTTCCACAAAGATGTCCCCGTTGCCAAAGGCTTTTTCCGCCTCTGCCTTCACCAGGGGGAAATTGGCGAGGACCTCTTCCCTGGTGTCACAGCGGCGCATGCCCCGGCCGCCGCCGCCGCCGGCGGCTTTTAGGATGACGGGATAGCCGAAGCTGTCCGCCAGGTCCGCCGCCTCTCGGGCGGAAGAGAGGGGCGCGGTACAGCCCGGGATGGTGGGGATACCACAGCTCTGGGCCAGGGCCTTGGCGCAGAGCTTGTCGCCCATGCTGCCCAGGATCTGGGACGGGGGCCCGATGAACAAAATACCGGCCTTCTCACAGGCCCGGGCAAATTCCGGGTTCTCAGACAGGAAGCCGTAGCCCGGGTGGATGGCGTCCACTTCCTTCCGTTTGGCCAGCTCGATGATCTCGTCAATGGCCAGATAGGCCCCCAGTGGGCTCAGGTTCTCCCCGATCATATACGCCTCGTCCGCCTTGGTGCGGAACTGGGCATAGATATCCTCCTTGGAATAAATGGCAACTGTGCTCAACCCCAGATCGTTGCAGGCCCGGAGAATGCGCACGGCGATCTCGCCCCGGTTGGCGACCAGGACTTTCTTGATGCGCTGTAAGGACATTAGCTCACACCTCGCTTACATATTGCAAGTTCGAATCTTTACAATTGCATGTTGAACCGTACAGTAGTTTTATTATATCGAATCCCTCAAAAAAGCACAAGCACAAAAGTTCCGGTGTAATGCAGAATAATCCCAGGTTTTCCCCATATCCCTTGTCAGTTTTGTCAAGTCTATGCCCCGAGGCGCCGGTTGCCTGACACAGCGCAGCTTCTCCCTCAATATTGCAATTTTCGATTCATAATTTTTCATTTTACCGATTGCTTTCCTGCAAAGATGCCCAACATTGCCCATCGGACAGCAAGAAGCGCCATCCGGAATTCCGGACGGCGCTTCCCTTATTTTTGCCTATTGCAGTTTCTCAATAAACTCCACGATCTGGCGCACGGTATAGAGGTCCTTGGCCTGGTGGTCCTCGATCATGATGCCGTATTTCTCCTCAATCATCATGACCAGCTCCACTACGTCCAGGGAGTCCGCCCCCAGGTCGGCGACGATGTCCGTGTCCATGGTGATTTCTTCCGGCGGAATCTCCAGCTGGCGGGCCAGAATCTGCCGTACTTCCTCAAAGATCATCTTGAAACCTCCCCCATTTCTCGGTGATCCTGGTATCAGGCCCACTCGCGGCTCTGGGGTTTGGCCGGCTTTTCCGCGTCGGGCCGCACATAGCTCACCACGACCCGGCGGTTGGGCTCGGAACCCGTAGAGGCGGTAGTGACGCCCTCATAGTCCTGGAGGGCGGTATGGATGACATGGCGCTCATAGCTGTTCATGGGCTCCAGGGCCATGCTCCGGCGGTACTTGACCACTTTGGCCGCCATTTTCTGAGCCAGGTGTACCAGGCTGTCCTCACGTTTGCTGCGGTAGTTCTCCGCGTCTACGCTGATGTGGGTGCGCTTTTCCTGACCCCGGTTCACTGCGTAATTGGTCAGGTGCTGAATGGCGTCCAGGGTCTCCCCCCGGCGGCCGATGACCGCGCCCATGCCGGCGCCGGTGAGATTCACCACCAAGCCGCCGTTCTCCCGGGTGCTGAACTGGAGCTCGGCTTGCACGCCCATACGCTCCAAAAGCCCTGTAAGAAAAGCCTCTGTCCTCTGCTCCAGGGTAGCCTCCGCCTGCTCATAGATCACCTTGACGATGGCCGGCGTGGCCCCCAGGCCCAGGAAGCCGGCCTTGGACCGCTGGAGAATCTCCACGGAAACCTCGTCCCGCTCCACGCCCAGTTCTGCAAGAGCCTGGGCGATTGCCTCCTCTTCGGTCTTGCCGGTGACTTCTAATTCTTTTTTCATAGCGATCGAATACTCCTAATCAATCTTCCTTTGCCTCGATCCCGGCGTTGTCCGTGTCTCCGGTCTGCTCAAAGGCTTCCGCATCTTCAGGATCTCCGATGTCCTCTCCAGCGCTGTTTTCTGTCTCAGTCTCGCCGGAAGCAGGACTCTTCACAGGAGGCATGTCGTCCGGAACATCGGGATCGATGGCCTCGTCTCCCTCGGAAGCGGCGGCAGCCAGGCGGGTGGCCTCCTCGGCGCCCTCCGGGTTGGTGAAGCGGTCCGGCACATAGGCCCGGCCCCGGGCATAGCGGCGGTTGCCCACCTGGGAGGCGGGCTTTTCTTCCTCTGTAATACCCAGGCGCGCCCGGCGCGCGGCCCGGTCGGCCCGCTCCAGGGCGGCGACACGCTCGTCTTCCTTCGCCTTTTCCTGGGCTTGGAGGCGGCGCTTACTGGTGTTGACGTTTTTGGTGGTTTTACCCTCGGCACGGAGTTTTTCGGTCTCCTGGCGCTTGCGCTCCAGTTCGGCCTCCCGCTCCTTCTCTTGGGCGATGCGTTCGGCGTCCTCCTTGTCCAGAACCCGACGGTAATACTTGGTCATGATGAAGTCCTTCACAGCGCCCAGAACGCTGGAGAAAATCCAGTAGAGGCCCAGGGCTGCGGGCATGGAAAAGCCGATCCACAGGGAGATCAGGGGCATCATCAGCATCATGGTCTTCATCTGGGCCCCTGCGGCCTCTGTCTGCGGGTTGCTCTTGTTGGAGACCACCATGGACAGGTAGGAAAACGCCGCGGAAATCAGGGGGATCAGGAACAGGCCCAGAGCCGGCCCCCACGCGGCGGCACTGCTCCAGTCAAAGTTCCAGACTTGGAAACTGGGCACATCACCCAGATTGAGCCCCAGGAAGCTGTAATCCAGGGGGATGAGCCTGTCGGAAAGGCCGGCAAAGCTCTCGAAATGGGCGGTGATGAATTGGGACTGGTGAATCTGCTCATAGGCGCCGGTGCCGATGGTATAGCCCAGGCTGGTGAGCCTTTCATAGATGGCGCCGCCGCTCTGGAGCAGCGCCTCCTCCACCCCCATCATGGTGGTCAGGGGCTGGCGGATGGCGCTGTACAGGGCGATGAGTATGGGGAAGGGCAGAAGGGACCACAGGCAGCCGGACATGGGATTGACCTTTTCCTGCTTGTAGAGCTTGGCCACCTCGGCCTGATACTTCTGCTGGTTGTTGGCGTATTTCTTTTCCAGCTCCTTGAGCTTGGGGGTAAAGCGGCTCATGCGCATCATGCTGCGTTTGCTCTTCATCTGGAAAGGCAGCAGGACCAGGTTCACCACCAGGGCGAACAGGAAAATAGCAAGGCCATAGTTGCCCACCAGATTGTACAAAAACAGCATCAAGGCGCCAAAGGGCTTGGCGATTACATTCATGCGGTATCTCCTCGTCCTGACCCTGCCTTTAGGGGACGGGGTCGTAAAAATCGTGCTCCCCCCGGTGGAAGGGGTGGCAGCGGCACAGCCGCTTGATGGCCAGCCAGCCGCCCCGGCGAGCGCCGTATTTTTCAATGGCCTCCATGGCGTACTGGCTGCAGGTGGGTACAAACCGGCAGCAGGGTGGCCGGAGGGGAGAGATGCGGCGGCGGTAAAACCGGATAAGGGCCAGCAAAAAGCGCCGGATCATAGCCGCGCCTCCTTCCGGTACGCCTCTTCTTCCCGAGGCGGTTCCAAGAGGATGCCCAGCTTCCGGCAGGCGGAAAGAAAGGCCGCTTCCAGCTCCCAATAGCTGCTGTAGCGGCCGCGGACCCGGGCCACCATCACCAGATCCACCCCCGGGCGCAGCCGCGCCGCGTTGAGGCGGTAGATCTCCCGGAGCCGCCGGCGGACGCGGTTGCGCTGCACGGCGTTGCCCAGTTTGCTGCTCACGGTGATGCCGACCCGGTTGCCCTGCCGCCCGGTCCTGCGGCAGTAGACCACCACTTGTGGGGTAACAGCGGATTTGCCTTTGGCATACAGCCGGCGGAAATCACTGTTCTTTTTCAAGGTCTGTGACGCTTCCATGGCTGTCCTCCCCTGCGGCCCCGCCTCTCAGGCGGGGAAAACGGACCGGTGCGAGCCCTTAGTAGCTCAGTCTGGCTCTGCCCTTCGCTCTGCGGCGGGCAAGGACTTTGCGGCCGTTGCGGGTGGCCATTCTCTTGCGGAAGCCATGCTCCTTCTTGCGCTGGCGCTTTTTGGGCTGATAGGTACGAAGCATCTCGTTGCACCTGCCTTTCTCAAAATAGAATACTCAACGGCGGCCCTCCCCGGAGGAAGAGCGGCTGTAGTTGACATGAAAAGAAAACGGTGGTAATGCGCCGTCAGACTTATAGTATAAAGGCAAATCCCTTCCCAGTCAACAAAAAATTCCGCACATGGCGGAATTTTTTGTTTGCGCCGAGGGTACTTCCGCGGAAAAGGTCATTTGCCCTACATCAGCGGGGCCAGGAGCTTGAGCAGCCAGCCGGTCAGGCGCCGGAAAAGCGGCTCCTTGCTGCGGTCCCCGGGCCGCACTCTGTGGGATACCGCCAGGGCCGCCTGGAAATCTTCTTCCGCATCCGCGACAGCTTCCATCTCCTGGAGGTAGGCCGCGCACTCAAAATGGTGGTAGAGGCTCCGGTAGTCCAGGTTGATGGTCCCCACCACGGCCCGGCAGTCATCGCTGACCATAACCTTGGAGTGAACGAAGCCGGGGCTGTACTCATAGATCCGCACGCCAGCCCGGAGAAGCTGGGGATAGTGGGTCTTGGCCAGGGCATAGGCAAACTCCTTGTCCGGAATCGCGGGCAGGAGCAGCGCCACATCCACCCCCCGCTTGGCCGCGAAGCACAGCGCCGTGATCAGGTCGCCGTCCAGAATCAGGTAGGGGGTCATGATATGGACATAGCGCCGGGCCCGGCTCAGGATGTCCAGGTACACCATCTCCCCCACCCGCTCCCCGTCCAGGGGGCTGTCGGCAAAGGGGATGACATAGCCCTGAGCACGCACAGCGCAGCCGTGAGAGAGATAACGCTCATAGTTTTCCCATTTTTCGTCCACATGCCAGAGCTGGAGAAACATCAGCGTGAAACTGCGCACCGCCTCCCCCTGGAGGAGCACGGCGGCATCCTTCCAATGGCCGAAGGGGTGGCGGCGGTTGATGTACTCGTCCGCCAGGTTCACCCCGCCGGTGAAAGCGGCCTTCCCGTCCACCACCACGATCTTCCGGTGATCCCGGTTGTTGTAGTGGGTGGATACCAAGGGGCGCAGGGGCATGAACATCTTGCACTGGATTCCCAGCTCCCGCAGGCGTTTGGGATAGCTGTAGGGGAGTTTGTAAATGGCGCAGGTCCCATCGTAGAGGACGCGCACCTCCACCCCGGCGCGGACCTTCCGCTCCAGAATCTCCAGTACCCGGCCCCACATATATCCCTCCTGGATGATGAAGAACTCCAGAAAGATAAAGTGCTCCGCCTTTTCCAGTTCCGCAAGGAGGGCCGTGAAAAAGCGCTCGCCGCTGGGGAAATAGCGCACCTGGGTGTTTTCATAGACCGGGTAGCCGCCGAAGGTGGTGGTATAGTCCGCCAGATTCCGCAGGTGCCGATCCTCCACGGCCAGGCGTTCGGCAAGCCCCGGGCTGCCCCGGGCATAGCGCCGGGTCTCCGCCAGGATCTGTTCCAGGCGCTGGTGGGCGGCCCGGTGGCCCAGGTCCGTCTGCACAAAGATATAGAGCGGCGCCCCCACCAGAGGCGCGGCCAGGATCAGAACCATCCAGGTGAGCTTGGCAGTGGGGTCCCCCTCCCGGTTGGCGATCCACAGCACCAGCACCGCGGCCACGACCATGGACACGGTCCAGGCGTAAGTCAAGTACTGGTCCAGCCACAGTGTGGCCGACAGCAGCAGGAGGATCTGGGCCAAGAGCAATATTAGGATAATGGTGGTCCGGCCAAACAGGATGTTCAGCAGGCCGCGCTTTCCCTTTTCCAGACGAACCACCCTCTCTTCCGGAAGCGGAGGAGACTGGGGTGCTGGCAATTCCCCGGCGTTGGGCTTGGGTGTGCGGTTTTTTTCTTCCATAGTATTTCAGGCTCCGTACCCGGACGGCGCGGCGCGATGGGCCACGCAAAGACGGAAACTCCGTAATATCCGTATTACTGGGTATTATACCATCCCCGGCGGCACGGCGCAAGATAGCCGGGACAAACTGCAAAAAGAGGGCCGCGTTTTTTCACACGCGCCGCCAGGCAGCGCCCTCCCTGGTGTCGGTGACCTCAACGCCCATGGCCTTGAGCTCGTCCCGAATGCGATCCGCCTCCTGAAAATTTTTAGCTTTCTTGGCATGCCACCGGGCCAGGACCATGGCGTCCACGGCCGGGTCCCCCTCTCCGGTGATGACGCAGCCGTCCGCGCCGGAGGCGGTGCTCCGGGCTGCCTCCGCCTGGCGCAGCGCGGCGGCTTTGGTGAGGAGGGAGAGGCTGAGAACCTGGTCCAGCTCATCCAAAACAGCCAGCCTGGTGGCGCCGTTTGCCGGGGCCTTCAGCACGTCATAAAGCAGCGTGACGCCCATGGAGGTATTCAGGTCGTTCCCCACCTGGGCGAGGAATTTTTCCTTGTAGTCTTCCACCACAGCCGCATCCGTATCCCCGTCCCCCGGATCCAGTGCGGCGATCCGGCGGATCAGCTTCTGGTAGGCCCCCTGGGCGTTCGTCAGGTTCTCCCAGGAAAAGACCAGGGCTTTGCGGTAATGGCTCTGGAGGCAGAAGAAGCGGTAGCTCAAAGGGTCATAGCCTTTCTCTTCCAGGAGGGAAATGGTCAGAAATTCCCCCTTGGATTTGCTCATCTTCCCGGAGCCCGTGTTCAGGTGGTGGACATGGAACCACTGCTTGCACCAGGGGTGGCCCAGGTAGGCCTCGGACTGGGCAATCTCATTGGTGTGATGGGGAAAGGCGTTGTCAATGCCTCCGCAGTGGAGGTCCAAATACTCCCCGTTGTGCTTCAAGGAGATGCCGGTGCACTCGATGTGCCAGCCGGGATAGCCTACACCCCAGGGGGAATCCCACTTGAGCGCCTGGTCCTCGAACTTCGACTTGGTGAACCAGAGGACGAAATCGTTCTTGTTGCGTTTGTTCAGGTCCTCCTCCACACCCTCCCGGACGCCCACAGCCAGGTCCTCCTCGTCGTGGTCATTGAAAATGTAATACCGGTCCAGGGTTGAGGTGTCAAAATAGACGTTGCCTCCGGCCACATAGGCCCGTCCTTTTTCAATGAGGGTAGAGACGATCTTGATGTATTCGTCGATGCAGTTGGTGGCAGGCTCCACCACGTCGGGGGTCTTGATGTTGAGCTTTTCGCAGTCCTCGAAGAAAGCGTCAGTGTAAAACTTCGCGATCTCCATGACGGTCTTGTGCTCCCGCTTGGCGCCCTTGAGCATCTTGTCCTCGCCGGTGTCCGCATCGCTGGCCAGGTGGCCCACGTCGGTGATGTTCATAACCCGGTTCACATCGTACCCGGCAAAGCGCAGGTATTTCTCCAGCACGTCCTCCATAATGTAGGACCGGAGGTTGCCGATGTGGGCGTAGTGGTACACTGTGGGCCCGCAGGTATACATCTCCACGTGGCCGGGGGTATGGGTGGTGAATTCCTCTTTCTTCCGTGTGGCAGAATTATAAAGATACATGGCCTTTCAGTTCTCCTTTTCTGATTGGGGCACGTCCGCGACAGGACGTTCTTGCAAATGTTTTTCCAAAAGCTCCAACTGCTCCCGCAGGGCGCTGAGTTCCAGGGCGACAGGGTCCGTAACGTGGATCTGGTCCACCTGGGAGGCATAATCCACCTTTTTCCCGGCGATGCGTACCACCCGGGCGGGGACGCCCACGGCGGTGGAGTCCGGGGGGATTTCCGAGAGGACCACGGCATTGGAGGCGATACGGGCGTTATCCCCCACCTTGAAAGGGCCCAGGACCTTGGCCCCGCAGGCCACCAGGACGTTGTTGCCGATGGTGGGGTGGCGCTTGCCCTGATCCTTGCCCGTGCCGCCCAGGGTGACGCCGTGGTACAGCAGCACGTCGTCCCCCAGCTCTGCTGTTTCCCCGATAACGATGCCCATGCCATGGTCGATCACCAGCCGGCGGCCGATTTTCGCCCCAGGGTGGATCTCGATGCCGGTGAAGTGCCGGCTCAGCTGGGACACCAGCCGGGCAATGAAAAAGAGCCGGTGCCGGTAAAACCAATGGGCAATGCGGTGATTGATGATGGCGTGCACGCCGGGATACAGCAGGAAGATCTCCAGCTTGCTCCGGGCGGCCGGGTCCCGGGCCTGGTAGGCGCCCAGGGTCTCCCACAGATGTTGCAGCAGCATAGCCCCTCCCAAACAAAAACGCCCCCATACCCCCCGGAACGGAGGGCATGAGAGGCGTTGCTTTTCAAAAACACGCGGTTCCACTCTCATTTTTCCCTTTTGCCGGCCGATATCGGGGCCGCTCCGGGGGACATTGCTCCCCGCGCTCCCGGGCGCACTTCCCGCGCCACGCCGCCGGGGACCGCTTTCAGCCGCCGGCGGTCCTTCTCTTTCGGGGCGATAGCAACGGTACTCTTCCCGCTCTACGCGCATACATATAGTAGTTTATCAAACAACAGCAGGGATGTCAATGTCTCTTTTCCGGCTTTCCCTATATTGTGTATACAGCTCTATCATTTGTGGATGTAAAATAAACTTGATATCATAAGGATCCGCTGTGGATGGTTCAAAAGAGCCGCATATGAAACGGAAGGAAAAGGTACAGCTACTCCTTTATCAATATCGCCATCTCGCAATTCGCCAGCAGGCCGGATCTTCGTACGGAAACTTTTTCGAAAAACTGTGAAAAAAGTCTTGACATTTCTCATTCTCTTTGGTAGGATAACTTTTGCAATCGCGCAGAGCGGTGCACATCTGGAAGGTGTATTTCAGCTGGGAGCATGGCATACATTAAGACACATCCCCATCTGAGTGCCACAAAACAACAGAATACGTCAGACTTCCCGTAAATCCCTGTAAGAAGGGACACACGGGGGTATAGCTCAGCTGGGAGCGTGGCACACACCAAGACGCACCCCCATCTGAGAGCCACTTTTCGACAACTTAATACAGGTTTCCCTATAATTTCCCATTCATGGGAATATATGGGGGTATAGCTCAGCTGGGAGCCCGGTTGAAGCGGTTACACACCCCTCAACAAAACTAAATAAATGTTCTTTCCCACATCTGGGGGTATAGCTCAGCTGGGAGCGTCGAACATACCAACA
>CALWOS010000170.1 GCA_944383185.1 uncultured Oscillospiraceae bacterium | reverse complement strand
GTCCGCCTGTAGCACGGAAAAGCAAAGCCTTCCCCGGCCCAAGGGCCGGGGAAGGCTTTGCCGTATGAAGCTTTATACGCTCGATGTGCGCCACGAACACGGACAAAACTCAGGCGCGTGAAGCTTTTGCGCATGCGGGCCGTTCCCCGGCCCGCGCCGTGGCTTTATGGCCGTGGCGCCGGAAGTGGCGCATGGCCTTCGCCTGCATGGCGAAAAAGCTCAGCCGAGTTTTGCAAGGCCGGCCCGGAGGCGGCGGAGGCACTCCTCCCGGCCCAGGATCGCGCAGATCTCCACGGCGCCGCCGGGGGTCACCGCCTTGCCGGCGGCGGCGATGCGCACGGGCCACATGAGCTTGGCGTTCTTCACGCCCAAGCCCTCGGCAAGGCCGATGAGGCAGTCGTGAATGGCCTCCCCGGTCCACGCCGGCAGGGCCTCCAGAGCGGGGATCACCTGCTGGAGCATCTCCCGGGCGCTGTCTTTGTCGCTCTTGGATTTCTTGTGGACAAAGAGTTCCGGGTCGTAGTCCGGCAGGGTGTCAAAAAAGTCCAGCTTCTCCGGGATATCCGTAAGCTTTTCACAGCGCTGCTGCAAAATGGCCGCGATGGCCGCCGCGTCATAGGCCGGGTTTTTCACCCCCTGGCGGATATAGGGCTCGGCCAGGACGGCAAAGCGCTCCGGCGGCAGGGCGCGGATATAGGCGCTGTTGAAATAGTTGAGCTTTTCCAGGTCGAAAATCGCCGGGGACTTGGAGATGCCGCCGATGTCAAAGGCCTCCACCAGCTCCTCCAGGGAGAAGATCTCCCGCTCCGCAATCTCGCCCCGGGGGCTCCAGCCCAAAAGAGCCACGTAGTTCACCACGGCCTCGGTGAGGTACCCCCGGGCGATCAGGTCCTCATAGGAGGGGTCCCCGTGGCGCTTGGACATCTTGTTGTGCTGATCCCGCATGACGGGCGGGCAGTGGATATACTTTGGCACCTCCCAGCCGAAGGCCTCGTAAAGAAGGTTATACTTGGGGGTGGAGGACAGGTATTCGCTGCCCCGGACCACATGGGTGATGCCCATGAGGTGGTCGTCCACCACGTTGGCGAAATTATAGGTGGGCAGGCCGTCGGACTTGATGAGGATCTGGTCGTCCAGGGTGTCGTTGTCCACGGTGATGTCCCCGTAGGTCTCGCAGTGGAAGGTGGTGACGCCCTCCCGGGGGATCTTCTGGCGGATCACATAGGGCTCCCCGGCGTCCAGCTTTGCCTGCACCTCCTCCGGGCGCAGGCGGCTGCACCGGCCGTCGTACTTGTGGATGGCCACGCCTTCGGCCACCTCCTGCTCCGCCTGTTCGTCCTTCTGGCAGAAGCAGCGGTAGGCCGCGCCCCGCTCAATGAGGAGCGCGGCATACTTTCCATAGAGATCCCGGCGGGCCGTCTGGACATAGGGGCCCACGGGGCCGCCCACATCTGGCCCCTCATCGTGGGTCAGGCGGCACTCGGCCAGGGTCTTGTAGATGAGCTCCGTCGCCCCTTCCACAAAGCGGTTTTGATCCGTGTCCTCAATGCGCAGGATGAATTTCCCGCCATAGTGCCGGGCGATGAGCCAGGTGTAAAGGGCCGTTCGCAGGTTTCCCACATGCATATATCCCGTGGGGCTGGGGGCAAAGCGGGTGCGCACCTCCCCGGTGGGGATCCGCGCCTCCATCTCCCGGAAAAAGTCCATGTCCAGCATCGTCTCTCTCCTCCGCTTCCAAAATTCCGCAAAAAGCATACAAAACGGATACATTCCCCGGCCATACTTTTATAAAAGCCCCTGGGCGGGAATGGGGCAAAAATATTGTAGGCTACGGCGCCGGGAATGTCAAGGGGGCGGTGAAAAGGCGGGATTTCTGGTTGTCAATCCGACAAAACCATGGTAAAATATTATGATTATATCCTCCCGCCCCTTTCCGGCGGGGCGCGGCCGTTCCCGGACCGCACGGAGAGAATTTATATTTTTTAAGGAGATGTCCGGCATGATCTCGGAATCCATGAAGACCCTGTGCGCCAACAATTCCGCCATCCGCGTGATGTTTGAAGAGGGCAACCGCCTGGCCGCCCTGTACGGCCGGGAGAACGTATACGACTACTCCCTGGGCAACCCCTACTTCCCCGCCCCGGAGCGGGTACGCCAAAGCATTGAAGCTGTCCTGGCCGAGGAGGAGCCCAACACCATCCACGGCTACATGCCCAACGCCGGCTTCCCCGCCGTGCGCCAGGCAGTGGCGGAAAATCTCAACCGCCGCTTCGGCACCGCTTACAGCGCGGAGAACGTCATCATGACCGTGGGGGCCGCCGGCGGACTCAACTGCGTGCTCCGCTGCCTGCTGAACCCCGGCGACGAGGTGCTGGTGTTCGCCCCCTACTTCATGGAATACGGCAGCTATGTCCGGAACTTCGGCGCCACGCTCAAGGCCATCCCCTCCGACAGCGAGACCTTCCTTCCGGACCCGGAGGCCCTCCGGGCCGCCGTCGGCCCCAAAACCCGGGCCCTGATCCTCAACACGCCCAACAACCCCACCGGCGTCATCTATCCCCGGGAGGTCCTCGCCGCCCTGGGGAAGGTCCTGGAGGAAAAGGGCGCGGAATACGGCGCGCCCATCTACATCATCAGCGACGAACCCTACCGGGAGCTGGCCTACGACGGCAGGGAGGTCCCCTGGCTGCCCAGCTGCTGCAAAAACGTCATCGTGGGCTACTCCTGGAGCAAAAGCCTGTCCCTGCCCGGGGAGCGCATCGGCTACCTGCTGATCCCCTCCGATATCGAGGACTATGAAAACGTGGTCCAGGGCTGCACCATTGCCGGGCGGGTGCTGGGCTTTGTAAACGCCCCGTCCCTGATCCAGCTGGCCGTGGCCCGCTGCCTGGACGCCTCCGCGGACATCGCCGCCTACGACGCCAACCGGAAGCTCCTCTACGACACCGTCACCGCCGCGGGCTTCTCCGCCGTGTATCCGGAGGGCGCGTTCTACCTGTGGATGCGCGCCCCGGGGGGCGACGACAAGGCCCTGTGCGAGAAGGCCAAGGCCTACAATCTTCTCCTGGTGCCCGGGAGCAGCTTTGCCGGTCCCGGCAGCGTGCGCCTGGCCTACTGCGTGTCCCCGGACATGATCCGCCGGAGCGCCGCCGCCTTTGAAAAGCTGGCTAAAGAGTTTCATCTGAAATAAAGCAGGAGGATTCTTTCCCATGGAACAAGGCAAAAAAACCATTCTCTCCGGCATCCAGCCCAGCGGCGACCTGACCCTGGGCTCCTACCTGGGCGCTCTGAAAAGCTGGGTGGAGCTCTCCGAGGAATATAACTGCTATTATATGCTGGCGGACCTTCACTCCATCACCGTGCGCCAGGTGCCCGCGGACCTGCGCCGCCGGACCCTGACCCAGGTGGCCGTCTACGTCGCCGCGGGCCTGGACCCGGAAAAAAACGTCCTCTTTGTCCAGAGCCACGTCCCCGCCCACGCGGAGCTGGCCTGGGTCCTCAACTGCTACACCATGTTCGGCGAACTCAGCCGCATGACCCAGTTCAAGGACAAGTCCGCCAAAAACGCGGAGAACATCAACGCCGGGCTTTTCACTTATCCCGTGCTCATGGCCGCGGACATCCTCCTCTATCAGGCGGACCTGGTCCCCGTGGGCGCGGATCAGAAGCAGCATGTGGAGATCTGCCGGGACATCGCCACGCGTTTCAACGGCATCTATGGGGACGTGTTCCGCCTGCCGGAGCCCTTCATCCCCAGGTCCGGCGCCCGGATCATGAGCCTTACCAGCCCGGAGCACAAGATGAGCAAGTCCGACACCGACCCCAACGGCTGCGTCTATCTCCTGGACAAGCCAGAGGACATCATGCGGAAATTCAAAAAAGCCGTCACCGACTCCGACACGGAGCGTTGCGTCCACTATGACCCAGCGGCCAAACCCGGCGTGGCCAACCTCATGACCATCTACTCTGTGGCCACGGGGAAAAGCCTTGATGAGATCGAGGCAGAATTTTCCGGCCTGGGCTACGGCGCCTTCAAACCCCGGGTGGGCGAGGCGGTGGTGGAACTGTTCCGCCCCATCCGGGAGGAGACGGACCGGCTCTTGCAGGACAAGGCCTATCTGGAAGGCATCTGCCGCGCCGGGGCGGAAAAGGCGTCCTGCGCCGCGGAGCGCACATTGCGCAAGGTTTACAAGAAAGTCGGCTTCGCGGCCCGGTAAGGGCCGCGGGCGGCATTTGGGAGAAATCTTTATGTTCCAAAACGCACCCCTGTGGCAGCAGCTCATTTTGGCCCTGGGCCTGGCCTTGGTCATCAGCTTTGCCGCCACGCCTGTGGTCAAGCTTTTCGCCGAAAAGGTAGGGGCCATGGATGTGCCCGGGGAGGCCCGTCGGGTCCACGACCATCCCATCCCCCGGATGGGCGGTCTCGCCATTTTCCTGGGCTTCATCATCAGCGTCATCCTCTTCGCGGACATCACACGCCAGGTCCAGGGTATCCTCCTGGGGGCGGTGATCATCGTGGTCACCGGCGCCATTGACGATGTGGTGTCCCTGAACGCCTGGCTGAAATTCGCCATCCAGATCCTGGCGGCGGCCATCGCCGTGGCCCACGGTGTGGTGATCGAGGCCTTCACCAACCCCAACCTGTTCAGCGACAACCAGTACCTGATCCTCACCTGGCTGCGCATCCCCATCACCGTGCTGTGGATCGTGGGGATCACCAACTCCGTCAACCTCATCGACGGGCTGGACGGCTTGGCCTGCGGGGTCTCCACCATCAGTTCCGTGACCATGCTGGTCGTCGCCACCCAGGTGGCGGAGGGGAACGTGGCCGTGATCCTCGCCGCCCTGGCGGGCGGCTGCATCGGCTTTATCCCCTATAACCTCAACCCCGCCAAGATCTTCATGGGGGACACGGGGGCGCTGCTGCTGGGTTATATCCTGGCCACCATGTCCGTACTGGGCCTTTTCAAGTTCTACGCCGTGGTCACCTTTGCCGTGCCGCTGCTGGCCCTGGCCGTGCCCCTGCTGGACACCACCTTCGCCTTTTTCCGGCGCCTCCTCCGGGGGCAGAGCCCTATGCACCCGGACCGGGGGCACTTCCATCACCGGCTGATCGACATGGGCCTGAGCCAGAAGCAGGCTGTGGCCATTCTCTACGCCGTCAGCGCTATCCTGGGCCTCACCGCCGTGGTCATCACCACGGAGAGCAAGCTCAAGTTCATGCTGCTCCTGGTGGCCTTCTGCATCGCCGTGGTGGTGGGCACCTTCCTGATGCGCACCCTACGCTTGCAGCACCATCACCATGAAGAGGGACATGCCCCAGGCAAAAAGGAGGCCGCTCCCGAAAAGGAGGATGAGCCCCATGCCTGAGCCGCTGAAGATCCTCACCGTTTTCGGCACCCGTCCGGAGGCCATCAAAATGGCTCCCCTGGTGCTGGAACTGCGCGCCCGGCCCGAGATCCGGTGCGAAATCTGCCTCACCGCCCAGCACCGGGAGATGCTGGACAGCGTCATGGCCTGTTTCGGCCTCACGGCGGACTACGACCTGAACATCATGGAGCCGGGCCAGACCCTCCACACCATCACCACCAAGGTCCTCAACGCCATGGCCGGGACGTTGGACCGGGCAAAGCCGGATCTGGTGCTGGTCCACGGGGACACCACCACCACTTTTGCCGGGGCCCTGGCCGCTTTTTATGGGAAGATCCCCGTGGGCCACGTGGAGGCAGGGCTGCGCACCCATGACCGCTATTCCCCCTTCCCGGAGGAGATGAACCGCTGCCTGGTGGCCCGGCTGGCCGCCTACCACTTCGCCCCCACCGCCGCCAACCGGCAGAATCTGGAGCGGGAGGGCATCACCTCCGGCGTTTTCGTCACCGGCAACACGGTGATCGACGCCATGAAATACACCATCGGCGACGGGCAGTTCCACACGCCGGAACTCCAGTCCCTGGCCGCCTCCGGGAAACGGATCATCGCCCTCACCTGCCACCGGCGGGAGAATTATGGACAGCCAATGGAAAACATCTTCTCCGCCGTGTCCCGGCTGGCCGGGGCGTTTCCCGATGTGGAAGTGGTGTATCCCGTGCACCTGAGTCCCGTAGTCCGGGAATGCGCCCGGCGGAAACTGGGCGGCGCAGCCAACATCCATCTGATTGAACCCCTGGACGCCGTGGAAATGCACCGGCTGCTCCACGCCAGCTACCTGGTGATGACGGACTCCGGCGGCCTCCAGGAAGAGGCTCCCGCCCTGGGCAAGCCAGTGCTTGTCCTCCGGCGGGAAACCGAGCGGCCCGAGGCCCTGGCCGCGGGCACCGTGCGCCTGGCCGGCGTCGAGGAGGAAGCGATCTTCCGTCTGGCCTCCCAGCTTCTCACGGACAATGCGGCCTACGCCGCCATGGCCCGGGCCGTGAATCCCTATGGGGATGGCCGGGCCTGCGGGCGCATCGCCGACGCCATCCTCTACAGTTTTGGCCGCGCGGCCGCGGCCCCGGAGGAATTCTGTTGAAAAACAAAACCCCCATGTTCATCCTGCTGACATTGGTTCTGGCAGCGGCCCTGGTGTTCGCCCTCTATTTCTGGGGCGGACGGGAAGAAATCCCATCTGTGGCGCTCCCCTCCCCGCAGTCGGGGACGGAGACTGCCCCGGAGGTCTCGCCGCCCCAGGGCCTCGCCGTCACGCCGGAAAATGTCCAGGCGGTGATCCAGGCTCTGGAGCGGCCGGACCGCTACACCCGTACGGCCACCTACGCCCAGTATTTTTCCGGCACCGCCCATGAAAGCCTGGTCACCATCTGGAAGGACGGCAGCCAGATACGCATCCTCCAGTTGGACGCCCAGGGCAGCCGGAACACCCTTCTCACCGGAGGACGTCTCTATATCTGGTACGGCAGCGACAGCGCGGTTTTCTCGGCCCCGGCAGCGGAAAGTGATCTCCGCCAGGAGGACTTATACCAGGGCCTGCCCACCTATGAGGATGTGCTGGAACTGGCCCCGGAGGAGATTACGGCGGCGGCCTACACCCAGTGGGGCGGCTTCCCCTGTATCCTTGCAGAAACCCACACCCCCGCTTTGGGTTACACCATACGCTATTACATCTCCACGGACTACGGTATCCTGGCCGGGTATGAGGTGTATGACGGCGGGGAGCTCCTGCGGAGCCTTACCGTGGACGAGATCTCCACAGAGACCCCCTCCGGAGACATCTTCCGCGTCCCGGAGAGCGCCGTCTCTACAGCAGGTACATCGCACCCATAATGAGCAGCAGTTCCTTGTCTCCGCTCTCCCGGTAGAGAAAATATAAAATCAGCAGCAGGAGCAGGTCCTCGCTCTCCAGCTCCTGGAGCTTCAGCTTTCCCAGAAGGCCGCCGATGCTCTCGCCCCAGCCGGCGAGGAGCCCCGGCGGCCTTGTCTCTCCGGCCTCTTTTGGTTCCCGGCGGCGCTCCTGCCGCGGCCGGGGTTCCGGATGCTCCGGCCTCCGGCTGCGTTCCCGGCCCTCCGGCTGCTGCAAGGGCGGCCTGTGCTCCGGCGGGTTCTGGTGCTCTTGCCGCGGTGCCGGTGCTGGTTCCCGCCGGGCCTGGGCATCCCGGCGTTCCGGGGGCTCCCGGTTCTCCGGCACAGGCGTTGGGGCCGGGGCAGAAGGCGCCGTCTCCGGGGGGCGTCCCTCCGGACGTGATACAAAGGCCGGCGGCAGATCCTCCGGATCCGGCACCCGGATCATCCGCCCGGTGTTTCCCCGGTAGCGGTTATAGGCCATCCTCCTCACCTCCCAGCTGCGAAAGGGCCGTCTCCGCCAGGCGCGCCATCCGCGCCAGGCGCAGGGCCCGGTCCATTTTTCGCCGGCGCTCCTCCTTGAGGTAGGGGCGCATGGCCTGGAGCAGCTGCCGCTGCCGGCTGTCGCCGCCTCCGTTCGCGGAGAGCTTTCCCAGCAGCCCCGCCAGCGCGGGGGCGGAAGCCTCTTTCGGAGGCTGCGGAGGTGCCTCCCCATCCTGGCCGCCTGCCATCAGCTTTTGCGCCAGATCGGCAATGGCATTCATGGCTTTGGGATCGCCCAGGATTTGATCCAGGCGCGCTTCCATGCCCTCCATATCCGCCATATCCGCCCCTCCTTTCTATTTCCCTTCCATGACCTTTCGCAGCCGCTGGGCCAGGGTCTGGCCCTCCCGGGTAGCCAGCACCTGCCGCAGCATTCCCTGGAGGGCGGCGCTGTCCCCCTCCCGGGCCGCTTTTTCAATGGCCTCCCCGTCCAGCATTTCCCGGAGGCGCTGCCCCTCAGGGGACTCCGCCAAAGCCCGCACGTCCCCCGCTTTGCCGCTGCGCTCCAGTTCCTGGGCAATCCGTTCCAACTCTCCCATAAGGCTTCCTCTCCCTTCTGCATCAGTATATTCCCACGGAGGGGAAAGGGTGACCCAACGCCGCAAAAAAGAGAAGCGGCCTCAAAAGGCCGCTTCTCCTGCCATTACCAAAATTCTCTTTCTGGAGGTGAAGCACTTGCTGCTCCTGGTTTTTTCCGATACCCACGGCTTCACATCCCTCATGTACGACGCCATCGCCCGGCTGCGGCCGGACGCGGTGGCGCACTTGGGGGACTGCTGCCGGGACTGTGCCGATCTGGCAATCCGCTTCCCCAAAACCCAGTTGTATTCCGTGGCGGGAAACTGCGACTACGCCGCCGCTGTCCCCAACACTTTAAACTTCCGGCTGGGTGGCGTGGGCTTTTTCGCCACCCACGGCCACCGCTACCGGGTCAAGCTGGAGCCGGACTGCGACGCGCTGTGTAACGCCGCGTCCCTGGCCGGGGCGGATGTGGCCCTTTTCGGCCACACCCACGTCCCTCTGCTCCGGCGGGCAGGCAAGCTCCTGCTCATGAATCCCGGCACCGCCGGCCTAGGCGCGTGCGCCACCTACGGGCGCATCTTCCTTCCGGAGGACGGCGCTCCGCCGGAGCTCTCCATCCTGCCCCTGGAGGCCTGAGCCCTTTCTCCCTGGCCTCACTCCACTGCCGGCGGCGGCACATTCCCGGTGTCCTCCGGCGGAGCGCTGGGCGTAGGCGTCGGAGTCGGCGTCGGTGTAGGCGTTGCCGATGGGGTCGGGCTGGGGGAGGGCGTCGCCTCTTCCTGGAGCTGGAAGACCACATACAGGCTGTGATCCCCTGTGACGTTGCTGAACGTATAGCTGTCTACAGCGCCGACGTCGTTGCCGTCCACCTTCACTTCCCGTATCTCATAGCCCTCGTCCGGGGTAATGGTAAAGGTCTGGGACGCGCCGTCCTCCACCTCCACCCTGCCCTTGGGGCTGATGCTGCCGCCCTTTCCGGCGGTGACGGTAATGGACCAGGTGGTAGGCGGCGTGGGGCCCCTGGATACGCTGAGGATAACGGTGCTGCCCGGTTCCACCCTGGTGCCGGCCTCGGGGGACTGTGTGGCCACCTTGCCCTCGTCGACGTCATCGCTGTAGACGTCGCCGCTGCGGCTGACCTTCAGCCCCAGATCCAGAAGCTGTTGCTCCGCGGCCTCATAGCTCAGGTCCGTCACCGGAGGCACTTCCACCTGGCCGCTGACTATTTCATCTTCGCTGCCCGCGTTTCCAGAGATCACCAGTGTCACCACATCGCCCTTCTGGAGGCTGGTACCTTCCTGGGGGTCCTGGCGGATGACGGTGCCTTCCGGCTGGTCGCTCTCTTCGTATTGGAGCACCACGCTCACGCTCAAAGCATCCAGGCGGCTTACAGCGTTGTCTTGGGTCTCTCCTACCAGGTAGGGCATGGCTCCCTGGTCATTGCCCTTTGTAAAGTCAAAGATCCCGTTCATCAGGCAGAGAATCACGGTAAGTACCGCCAGGAGCACCACAGCCAGCACTACAAAGGGCATCTTGGATCCGCCTCGGCGCTCCGGTGGCCGTGCGGCGGGGGGCGGCGTCCTGCCGCCTCCGGAGCCTGCGCTCCGGCGCACCCCGGACCCGTTTGGGGCGGGCCGTTCCCCAGCGCTGCGCCGCGGTGTCCCCTGTCCCCCTTGCTGGGCGGTACGGTAAGCCGTCTGGACTTGCTGGGGACGTTGCTGGGCATAAGGCTGGGCCGAACGCTGCGCCGGCTGGGCCCGGCTGGGCCCGGCAGAATGGGACGCACTGCCTGTCCAGACTTTCACATCGTCCTCCGGCTCCGCCGGTCCGGAAGCCTCCCGCCAGATGCGGGTGACATCCAGATCCTCCTCCGGCGGCTGGGGGGATGCTGGCCGGGCGCTGCTCGCTGGAGGAGCGGCACCTTCCTGCGTGCCCGGGGTCGGTCCCTCCGAGGGAATCACATAATAGATGGCGCCGCAGACCGGGCAAACCCCATAGTCTGCCTCTATCTCGCTGCCGCATTTTTTGCATATGATTTTTGCCATATCGGTAAATCCTCTATTTCCGCCCGCGCCGGCGGCGGATGGTAAGCGTCCCTCTCCGCACAGCCGGGCTTGCCTTTTTCTCACAAGGGACATTGTACCATAGGCGCTGTGTCCCTGCAATTCATCAGACGAAACGATTTACAGAAAGTTCACTTTCTGCTGAAAAGGGAGGACGTATTGTGAAAAAACGTGCCCTTGTCACCGGCTCTGGCCGGGGAATCGGCGCCGCCATCGCCCGGGCGCTCCACCGGGATGGCTGGATCCTCACGTTGAACTACTGCACCCGTCGGGAGCCGGCGGAGGCGCTGGCCCGGGAACTGGAATGCTCTGTTTTTCAGGCGGACGTCTCCAATTCCCGCCAGGCAGAGGCCCTGGCGGAATTCGCCGGGCCTGTGGAGCTGCTGGTGAACAATGCCGGCGTGTCGCACTTCGGCTTGCTCACGCACCAGACGGACGCGGAGTGGGAACGCATTCTGGACGTCAATCTCACCGGCGTGCGCAACTGTTGCCGGGCGGTACTGCCGGGCATGGTCCGGGCAAAGCGCGGCTGTATCCTGAACGTCGCCTCCATGTGGGGGCTTGCCGGGGCCTCCTGCGAGGCGGCCTACAGCGCCGCCAAGGCCGGGGTGATCGGCCTCACCCGGGCGCTGGCCAAGGAATATGGCCCCTCCGGCATCCGGGTCAACGCCGTAGCTCCCGGCGTCATCCACACGGAGATGCTGGATCGCTTCTCCCCGGAAGAGTTGGCCGGCTTGGTGGAGGAGACGCCCCTGGGACGCTTGGGGATACCGGAGGACGTGGCGAATCTATGCGCCTTCCTGGCTTCAGACGCCGCCAGCTTCATCACCGGTCAGACCATCGCCGTAGATGGAGGCTTTCTCTTATAAAAAAATACTTTCAGCTGATAGTAAAAGGGGAAGCTATCCGCCTTGGCGCCGCCGCGAACGATACGGAGACCGCGACAACGTGGGAAGCGTTGACAAAAAAGATACCCGAACTCAGGGTAAGAAAACCGAATGGAAGCCCAGCGCAGCGGGTTCGATTTGGAAAGGAGCCGCGACAGAATGAGTGAGAGGTGACTTTTGCAAAAAAAGCCGCCGCGAACGATATGCCGTCCGCGGCGACGTGGCGGAGACGGTGGGATTCGAACCCACGTGCCCTTGCGGACAACTTGATTTCGAGTCAAGCTCGTTACGACCACTTCGATACGTCTCCAGGTCTTGTGACCTTTGTTAGTGTACAGGATAGTGACGGCAGATGTCAAGCCCGGCGCGAGAAAAAGCTTCAGCCGCACAAGAGGCGGCCTCTCTCAAGAGGCCGCCTCTCTCCTGTGGGCGATATCTATCAGAGGGTCTTTTCGGCAGCTTCCACCACGTGCTTCATGAGCACGGAGGAGGTGACGCTGCCCACACCGCCGGGGACGGGGGTGATCGCCGCCACAATGGGCTCCACCTCGTCGTACACCGCGTCGCCGGCGATGCCGCCCTTTTCCTCGCTCCAGTTGATGGACACGTCGATGACCACCTGGCCCGGGCGCACAAAGTCCTTGGTGAGGCTGTTCAGCACGCCGGCGGAACTGATGAGGATGTCCGCCTCCCGGGCGATGGCGGCGGTGTTCACCGTGCGGGTGTGGCAGACGGTGACGGTGCCGTTGCGGCCCATGACCATCATGGCCGCGGGCTTGCCCACCACCAGGCTCCGGCCGATGATCACCACGTTCTTGCCCTTGCAGTCAATGCCGTAGTGGTCCAGGATTTCCATGCAGGCCGCGGGAGTACAGGGGGCATAGCCCAGGTTTTTGCCCATGAACACGCCGGCGTTAGAGAGGTCCGTCATCCCGTCCACATCCTTTTTGGGATCCAGCCGGTTGCAGATCTCGTCCTGGTCCGCCTTCAGATGCTTGGGCAGGGGCCGGAACATCAGCACGCCATGGATGGAAGCGTCGGCGTTGATGGCCTCGATCTGGGCAATAAGGGCCTCCTTGGTCACGTCCGCAGGCAGCTCATACTTCACCACCCGGACGCCCACGGTCTCCGCCCGCTTGGTGGCGCCCCGCTCATAGGAGAGGTCGCTGGGGTCCGCGCCGCAGCGGACGATGGCCAGGGTGGGCTCCACGCCCTTCTCCCGGAGGGCCGCGGTGCGGCTTTGGAGCTCCGCGTTCATGGCGGCGGTGACTTCCTTGCCCAAAAGCTGTTTCGCCATATGCTTGGCCTCTCTTTCTCAGAAATTGGCGCGGACGGCGGCAAAGATTTCATCCGCCATGGCGCAGTATTTGTCCAGCATGGCGTTGGCCTTGGCGTTGAGTTCCTCCGCCAAGGTCCGGTCCAGCATGGACTTGGTGTTGATAAAGACGTTTAGGCTGGCGCTCTGCAGCGCCGCCTTGCAGCAAACTGCGCCGCAGCCCGCGTCGCTCACCGCCAGGCGGGAACCCTTGTCGGCAAATTCCTTGATGATCTCAATGGCCTGGCAGCACTTTTCCATGATCTCCATAGGCACAGAGCAGGCTACGATGGTGGCCTCTTCCAGGACTTTGGCCTTATGGGCCTTCTGCTCCTCGGTCTCCTTGGGCAGGCCATAGGCCGCGGCCAGAGGCGCAAAACAGTCCGCATCCCGCTTCACCAGATCCAAAAGCTCGCCCTGGAGCCGGTCACAGCGGCCCTTGAGCTCCACCATTTCCGCCTCCACGGCGGCGTATTTCTTTTTGCCCACGGTGAGGGATCCCACCATGTTCCCCAAAGCGGTACCCACCGCGCCCACCAGGGCCGCAGCGCCGCCGCCGCCGGGGGTAGGGGCGTTGGAAGCCAGAACTTCCACAAAGGTCCGGCAGGACTCCCGGGTCATATCCATATCCATCTTGCTTTCCTCCTTGTTTCCGGAAAGATTTGAAAAAGCACAGGCAGAGTGTTCCGCCTGTGCTTTTTGGGGATTCAAAATGTGATCAGAACAGGCCGCTGACCTTGCCGGTGACGGTATCCACGTCCACCTTGCGGTAGGCCGGGTTGGAGCCGGTGCCGGGCATCATGCTGATGGTTCCCGCCATGGGGCACAGGAACTTGGCGCCGCCGTACTCCAGGATGTCCCGGATGGGCAGCCGCCAGCCCTTGGGCACGCCCTTCCAGGTGGGTTCATGGCTCAGGGACAGATGGGTCTTTACCATCATGGTGCAGTAATCCGCGTACTTGGGATCGCTTTCGAAGCGCTCCGCCTTCTCAATGGCCAGGGGCGCCCAGTCCACGCCGTCGGCGCCGTAGACCTCTTTGGCGATGAGTTCCACCCGCTGGCGCAGGGGCGTATCCAGGTCGTAGAGGAAGTGGATGGGCTCCTCGGGCTCCTCGCAGGCGTCCACAACGGCCTGGGCCAGCTCCAGGGCCCCCTCGCCGCCGTACTGCCAGTGCTCGCTCAGGGCGCAGCGCACACCCTGCTCGGCGCACAGGCGGCGGATCAGGGCCACCTCGGCGTCAGTGTCGGTGTAGAACTTGTTGATGCAGACCACGGGCTTGATGCCGCTCTTCTTGACGTTGTTCACATGGTGGAACAGGTTCTCGCAGCCCTTCTCCAGGAGCTCCAGGTTCTCCTCGGTGTACTCTCTGGGGAGAGGACGGCCGGGACGCACCTCCGGGCCGCCGCCGTGCATCTTGAGGGCGCGGATGGTGGCCACCACCACGGAGACGTGGGGCTTCAGGCCGCTGAGGCGGCACTTCACGTTCCAGAACTTCTCAAAGCCGATATCCGCGGCGAAGCCGGACTCCGTGACGTGGTAGTCAAAGAGCTTCAGTGCCAAGCGGTCGCCGATGATGGAGCTCTGGCCGATGGCAATGTTGGCGAAGGGGCCGGCGTGGACCAGGCAGGGCTGGTGCTCCACGGTATAGCAGAGGGTGGGGTTGATGGTGTTGCGCATCCAGGCGGTCATGGCGCCGGCAACCTCCAGGTCCTCGGCGGTGACGGGGTTGCCCTTCTTGTCGTAGGCCAGGACTACCTTTCCGATCCGGGCGCGGAGATCCGGCAGATCCCGGGCCACGGCCAGGATGGCCATAAGTTCGGAGGATACGGCGATATTGGTGCGGGTCATCATGCGGTAGCCGTCCATCTTGCCCTCGCCCAGGCCGATCTCCATCTTCCGGAGGGCTTGGCAGCAGAAGTCCAAAACAAAATTCCACTCGATCCGCTCCGGGTCGATGTCCAGGCGCTTCAGGCCGATGGAGGCAAGCTTCTCATCGTCGTAGTTGCGCTCATGCTGCATCCGGGCGTTCAGGGCCACCATACCCAGGTTGTGGGCGTTCATGATGTCGTTGATGTCGCCGGTAAGGCCCAGGGAGAACTCGGTCATGGGGATGAGCAGGGCGTTGCCGCCGCCGGCGGCGGTGCCCTTCACGTTCATGGTGGGGCCGCCGGAGGGCTGACGCAGACAGCCGCCCACGTTCTT
>CALWOS010000169.1 GCA_944383185.1 uncultured Oscillospiraceae bacterium | reverse complement strand
CGCCGGTAAGGCCCAGGGAGAACTCGGTCATGGGGATGAGCAGGGCGTTGCCGCCGCCGGCGGCGGTGCCCTTCACGTTCATGGTGGGGCCGCCGGAGGGCTGACGCAGACAGCCGCCCACGTTCTTACCCAGCTTGCCCAGGCCCTCAATAAGGCCCAGACTGGTGGTGGACTTGCCCTCTCCCAGGGGGGTGGGCGTGATGGCGGTAACTTCGATGTACTTGCCGTCGGGCTTGTCCTTCAGGCGATTCATGATCTTGATGAAGTCCAGCTTCGGGGTACGGCCATAGGGGATGATCTCCTCGGGCAGCAGGCCCATCTGCTCCCGGAAATACTCTACAGAGGGAAGCTTTTCCTCAGCTTCTTCCGCGATTTGCCAATCCTTATAGACAGTAGGGTCAAGCATGGGACATCCTCCTTAAAATTTAGTTTATACCGAAATGCGTCGCTTTGGTTTTTCCCTTCCTTCCTCTGGGCGCCGGGTGCGCGGCAGAGCCTTACATATCCTTGATGCCGGCCATCTCCACGAGACGGGCCACATCCTCATACTTGTTCAGAGCGTACAGGTGGATGCCCGCGATGCCGCAGACCCGGTACTCGTCAATGAGCTTGACGGTGTACTCCAAGCCCACTTCCTTGAACGCGGCCTTCTTCGCGGCGATGGACTCCTCGCTCTCATTGGGGGCAAAGGGGTTGGGGAAGATCCAGTTCTTGGAAATGATCTCCGCCAGGGCCCGGGGCATGACGCAGCCGTTGCGGCTCAGGGCCATGTTGATGGTGGCGGCGGCATCCAGCACGGGCATAATGCCCACGTCCACGGGCATGGTGATGCCGGCCTTCCGGATGGCGTCCATCCAGCGGCGGAACTGATCCATATCCCAGCACAGCTGGGTCATGATGTAGTCGGCGCCCTCGTCCTGTTTCTGCTTCAGGAAGCCGATGTCCGCTTCCAGGCTCCGGCAGGCGATGTGGCCCTCGGGAGAGCCGGAGACGGCAATGGTGAATTTGTCACCGAATTCAGCCCGGACAAACTTCACAAGCTCCGTGGCGTAATGGAGGTCGCCGCCGGTACCGGTCCAGCCGTAGGGCAGGTCGCCCCGGAGAGCCAGGATGCTGTCCACACCGTGATCCAGGTAGTTCTGAAGCTGCTCCTTCATCCCCTCGCGGGTATTGCCGATGCAGGTAAAGTGGGCCACAGGGGCCACGCCCTTGGCCTTGATGGCGTCCAGCACGGGAACCTGCTTGCCCACATTGGTGCCGCCGGCGCCGTAGGTGCAGGAGATGTAATCCGGATGCATGGTGCACAGCTTGTCCAGCACGCCGCCTTCCTTCAGCAGGTTCTCCTCGCCCTTCTCCGTCTTGGGAGGAAAGAGTTCAAAAGAAAATGCTGCGCGCTTGTTCATAATGTCCAGAATCTTACTCATTTTGCAAATCTCCTTTTTCTTTTCTTCTCCGCAGCCGCCGGAACAAGCCTCCTGCGCCGCTGGTGCTGTGCCCATGGCGGCGCGTGTCCTCCCTGCCGGCCGGTGTGCCGAACGCCGGACCAGGATTCTGAGAAAACCCGGCTAAACAAGTCAAGTATAACAACTCCCTTTGCACATTTCTAGAGAAAAGTGCAGATTTACATTGCATTTTTTGCACAGTCCTATAGAGGATATCACAACGATTCATTTTCATAAAACAAAATAATTGTGAAATCTCCAAGATAGTCAAACAATTCACAATCGTAATTTTCTACAACGCATGTTTGGAAACATAACGCACTGTGCGTTTTTCGCACTCATTTGAGAGGACGAACGAAGAACGCCGCGGCGCGTGTTCTTTTCCTTCGCACGCGGCTGCGGGCGTTTTTCCCTCCTTTATCCGCCGCACAGTTTTTCTTGCCGGAAGCTCTTTGGGATTGCATCCGGCGGCAGAATGGAGTATGATGGGAAGCGAACATTTGTACTCCGTTTCGCGGACACGTCCTGCGCGGAGTCAGGAAAGGAACGCCCCTCTCATGAAATATCTGCTGATCATCGGCGACGGCATGGCCGACCATCCCGTGCCCGTCCTGGGGGACAAAACGCCTCTGGAAGCGGCGGCGATTCCCATACTGGACGCTCTGGCCAGGGCCGGTACGCTGGGCAAAGTACGTACCGTTCCCCAGGAACTGCCCCCGGGAAGCGACACGGCCATTCTCTCCATCCTGGGCTGCGACACGGCCCGATGCTACTCCGGCCGCGCCCCCCTGGAGGCGGCGGCCCAGGGGATCTTCCTGCAGCCTGGGGACGCGGCTTACCGCTGCAATAACGTCTCCCTCTCCCCTGCTCCCAGCTTCGGGGCGTGCCGGATCGTCTCCCACAGTGCCGGGCTCTCCGGGGATACGGGGCGGCGGCTTTTGGAGGATCTTTTTGCTCACCCGGAGTTTGCCCCTCTGGCCCGGGAGGCGGGGCTGCAGGCCTATCCCACAGATTCCTTCCGCCACATTGTGGTCCAGACCGGGGCGGACAACACCGGGCTTTCCACCGCACCGCCCCACGACCACCTGGGAGAGGCGGTCGCCCCCCTGCTCCCGGCGGGCTGTCCCAACGCCGCGCTGCTGGCCCGGGTGATGGAGCGGGCCTGGGAGATTCTGGACAGGCACCCCATTAACCGGGCACGCCGGGAATCCGGGGCGCTCCCCGCCAACGGCATCTGGCTCTGGGCCCAGGGTACGGCGGCGGCACTGCCGGATTTCCGGGAGCGTTTCGGGCGTACGGGGGCAGTGATCTCCGCGGTGCCCCTCTGCCACGGCATCGCCGCCCTGCTGGGCCTGGAGACCCCCATGGTGGAGGGGGCCACCGGGGAGCTGGACACCAACTACTCCGGAAAAGTGGAGGCCACGCTCGCCGCCCTCACCCGTCACGACTTCGCCGCGGTGCACCTGGAGGCTCCGGACGAGTGTACCCACAACGGCGACCTGCCGGGGAAGATCGAGGCCATCCAGCGCCTGGACAAGTGGATCGTTGCCCCCTTAATTTCCGCTCTCCGGGAGCGCGAGGAACCGTTCCGCGTCCTGGTGCTCTCAGACCACCTGACCCTCACTGCCGACGGCTCCCACAACGGTGAGCCCGTACCCTTCCTCCTTTACGACAGCCGGGAGGACAAGGGCGGCAGCGGCGGCTACAGCGAACGGGAGGCGGAGCACGGGCCTTTCCTGGAGGCAGGGACGGAACTGCTGCCCCTGTTGTTCGCCCAATGAAACGGTGCACAGAGCGGGCTTTCGCCAAAGTCAATCTTTCTCTGGATGTGCTGGGGCGCTTGCCGGACGGCTATCACAGCATGGAAACCGTGATGCAGGGCATCGACCTTTGCGACAAAGTGGAGCTCTCTCTCCGGGAGGACGGGGAGATCTCCGTCTGGAGCAATTTCCGCTTTCTCCCCTGCGACCAGCGGAACCTGGCCTGGCGGGCGGCGCGGCTCCTCCTGGACCGGGCGGCGCGCCCCCTGGGGGTGGACATCCGCCTCACAAAGCGCATCCCCGTGGGAGCGGGCCTCGCCGGAGGCAGCGCGGACGCCGCGGCGGTGCTCCGGGGCATGAACCTCCTTTTGAGCCTGGGCCTTTCCGCCCCGGAGCTGGAGGCTTTGGGCCGGGAACTGGGGGCGGACGTGCCCTTCTGCGTCCGGGGCGGCACGGCAGTTGGCCGGGGCCGGGGGGATATCCTTACTGCCCTGCCCGCCCCGCCGGAGAGCACCGTGCTGGTGTGCAAGCCCCGTTTTTCCATCTCCACCCCCAAGCTCTTTGCCCGGCTGGACCAGGGGAAACGCCTCCGCCATCCGGACACCCCGGGGTTGCTCTCCGCCCTGGAGCGGGGCGACCTTCTGGAGTTGAGCCAGCGGATGTACAATGTCTTTGAGGAAGTCCTTCCTCCTTCCATGGCCCGGGAGATCGCCGCCATCAAAAGCGTCATGCTGGACTGCGGCGCCCTGGGCGCGGTGATGACCGGCACGGGCTCTGCGGTCATCGGCCTCTTTGCCCCAGGCGGGACAGGGGAGGCCGCCCGGGCGCGCCTGGAGGGGCAGTACGCCTGCTGCGCCCTGAGCCAGATGCTGCCCCGGCTGAATGTTTCCTGATCTATCCCGGTATGAAATTCCTGGACACCGTCCATAATTCCAGCATCAGCGGAAGAAAGGCGGTGTCCTTTTCATGGCACATAGGGAAAGCAAAAAGGCGTTTGGTTTATACATCTGGGAGCTGGCGCTCCTTGCGGCGCTGTGCCTGGCCCTCCTGGCGGGGGCCTGGGCTGGGGCGCGCCAGGCCCGGCTCTCTGCGGGACTCATCCGGCTCCATGTGATCGCCGCGGACGACAGCGCCGAAGAGCAGGCGGTGAAACTCCGGGTCCGGGACGCGGTGCTCGCCCTCCTCAGCCCAAGGCTGGAAGATACCGCCACCGCCGCGGACGCCGCGGCGGTGGTGGAAGCCGCTCTGCCAGAGCTGGAAGACGCCGCGGCGGAGGCGGCGGAGGGGCGGGACGTCACCGTCACCCTCACGCAGGAATATTACCCCACCCGGGAATACGGGGACTTCTCCCTCCCCGCCGGGCGCTATCGCAGTCTCCGGGTAATCCTGGACGAGGGTGCCGGGCACAACTGGTGGTGCGTGGTGTTCCCGCCCCTGTGCCTCCAGGAGGATTCCGGCGCAGCTCTGGAGGCCATGGAGGGCCTGTCCGCCGGGGACGCTGCCCTCATCACCCAGGAGGACAAGGGCTATGAAGTGCGCTTCCGCATCCTGGAGCTCTGGGGCGAACTGTGCCGCTGGGCAGAACAGGCGCTCCCTGGGTGAATTTACCATTATATACATGATGCAGCGCACTGCCTCCCTTTCTGGCCTTATTTCACTGGTTTAGGCCTTGCTTGTGCCAAACCGTCTATGTTATCTTAAAATAAACTCAGTTGTTTTTAAAAATGCAGCAGGCAGTCCTCTGCATACAGGAATTTCCAGAAAGTGCAAAGGCATTCAGAACAGAAGTCAAAACAAGGGAGAGTATGCCATCATGAAAATCCAGAAAATCATTGACTGTACGCAAACGATTTACCATAACAATCCGGGATATTTGCCCTATAAACTATGTGAAATCAATTATGAAACCACGATTCCCGGCAACGGATATCAGTCTGAGCGCATAAATATGAACACCCATACCGCCACGCATTTCGATGCACCGCTGCATCACTTCGCTGGTCAAACCGATGCGGCAGAGTATCCGCTCGAGAACCTGATTGGTGAAGCCGTCGCTCTCGACTTCTTCCATACAGCCGAGCACTTTGCCATCAACCGCGCTGAGTTGGAGAGATACGCTGACAAGGTAAAGCCGGGCGATATCGTTCTTCTGTGTACCGGATATGGTTTAAAACGCAGCTGGGACTCTGACTACATCGAAAATTGGAGCTTTTTGACGCCGGACGGCGCCCAATGGATGGTAGAAAAAGGAGTAAAAGGCGTCTGTATCGACGGCATGAGTGTGGGCGGCCCAAAACCGGAAGACAATGGCGGTTTGACCCACAAAATTGGGCTCAGCAAGGGCATCTGGTACGGGGAAGAGCTCTACCTGCCCCCTGACCTTTTAAATGAGGCACGCTGGAACTTCGCTTTCCTGCCATTGAAAATGAAAGGCTGCGGCGGAGCACCCGGACGCGCCGTTGCGTGGATTGAGGCGTAAGAGCTTTTCGTTGCCAGATCCACAGCGAATACATAGTACTGCTTTCGGCTTTTCTTTGACTTCCTGTAAAACCCCGGACGGAGGCGCCCTTGGACTCTTGACAAACCTCCCCCGGGCCGGTATACTGAAACGCAAGAAAAGTGCATGCTTCTTTTGTGGCCCTCTTGGGGCTGGACAAGGGAACTCGGGTGCAAATCCCGGACGGTACCGCCGCTGTGAGCACAGATAACCGGACCCAGGGCGCGTTGCGCCAGCCATCGGTGCATGGTTCACCGAGAAGGCGGCGTCCGGCTGCGGGGCATCTGCCCCGGACTGTGTGAGTCAGAAGACCTACAAAGGAAGCGTTATCCCGCCCGCCTTCGGATCTGAGGCACGTGCGGAAGTCTTTTGACGCGGAAAAACGGCCGCGCCGGTGTTGAAGCATGCCGGCGCGGCCGTTGTTTTTCTCTACCCGGCGTTTTCCACCGTTCACGGCGGTGTAAAGCGATAGATCCTCCTGCAGTGCGGCGCGCCCGGTGTTCACGGCGCCGGGCGCGCCGGCCCCCTCCTTGTGGCCTTTGGGCCATGTCGCGCCGCCGGTGGTCACGGCACCGGCGGCGTTTTTGATTGAACCGGCATAGCAAAACCTTTCCTGTGCCGTCCTCCGGCGGCGCGGCCGTCCACGCAGTACGGTCACAGCGCTTGTCCCCGTTCCCAATGGTTTTGAAAGAAATGCATCAAACTGCTTTTGCGCCGTCAAGGTCCGCCTCCCCCGGCATGCCGGCAAGGCGCCCATACGCCTGAAACGCCTTGACGCGGCAGGTATAATAGAGATGAAGCGCCCCGTTCGGCCTCCCCCGCTTCCGGGCGGAGGCCCGGCTTCTCCAGGATGCATCGGTAATTCGCAGATTCCAAAACAGGGGGCTGTGTGCGATAGAAAGAAGAAAAATGAAAGGAACGATTGGCATGATGACGGACCAAGAGATGCTGGAACTGGCAAAATCGGAGGGATTTTCCGCCGCATTTATCGCCCCGGACCAGATCCCGGTAAACAAAAAGTTCCGGGCCTATTGCGAAGAGAACCGCTGCGG
>CALWOS010000168.1 GCA_944383185.1 uncultured Oscillospiraceae bacterium | reverse complement strand
CCGGAGGGCTTCGGGAAGAACGACTATGTGGAGACCAGCCGCTCCCTGGTGGTGGTCACCGCCCCGGGCCCCGGCAGCGGGAAAATGGCCACCTGCCTCAGCCAGCTCTACCATGAGCACCAGCGGGGCGTGGCTGCGGGTTACGCCAAGTTCGAGACCTTCCCGGTGTGGAATCTTCCTTTGCGCCACCCGGTGAACCTGGCCTATGAGGCGGCCACGGCAGACCTGGACGATGTGAATATGATCGACCCCTACCATCTGGAGGCCTACGGGGAGACGGCGGTGAACTACAACCGGGATGTGGAGATCTTCCCGGTGCTGGACGCCATGCTCACCCGGATCTGGGGGGCCAACCCCTATAAAAGCCCCACGGACATGGGGGTGAATATGGCGGGCTTCTGCATTACGGATGACGCCGTATGCCAGGAGGCCTCCCGCCAGGAGATCATCCGCCGGTACTACACCGCTGCCTGCGACCTGCGCCGGGGCTACGGTTCCCGGGAGGTGGTCCAGCGGCTGGACATGCTGCTCAACCGCATGGGCCTCGCCACCACGGACCGGCCTGTGGTGGGTCCGGCACTCAGCCGGGAAGAAGAGACCGGCGCCCCCGCTGTGGCGATGGAGCTCCCCGGCGGCGAAATTGTCACCGGCAAGACCAGCGAACTCCTGGGGGCGGCCTCGGCCTGCCTCCTGAATGCCCTGAAATACCTGGGGGGCATTGAAAGGGAAAAGCTTCTCATTGCCCCGGAAATCATTGCGCCGATCCAGCATTTGAAGACACATTACATGGGCAGCCGCAACCCCCGCCTCCACACGGACGAGGTCCTCATCGCCCTGGCCATCTCCGCGGTGAGCGACCCCGCCGCCGCCCGGGCTGTGGACCAGCTCTCCGCGCTGCAGGGCACCCAGGTTCACGCCTCGGTGATCCTCTCCCAGGTGGACATGGGCCAGCTTGCCAAGCTGGGCTGCCAGGTGACCTGTGAACCCCGGTACCAGGCCCCCCGGCTGTTCCACAAGTAAAGGCGCGACAGGGGAAGGAGGCGCAAAGCCTTGGCTCAGGGCTATCTGAAGGAAGTGAACATCAAGTCCGACCTGCCCACGGCGGCCGAGGCTGTGCGCCGCATTACCTATAATATCCGCAACGGCAAAAGCTGGGGCTGCGCAGCCATCAAGATCATCCATGGCTATGGCTCCTCCGGGAAGGGCGGAGCCATCCGCAGGGAGGCCCGGCGCTATCTGGCCGAACAAAAGCGCAAGGGGCTGATCCGGGATTTTCTCCCGGGGGAGGAGTTTTCCATCTTCTCTCCCGCCACGCTGGCGGCTTTCGCCCTGTGCCCGGAGCTCCGGAAGGACCCGGATCTGGAGCGGAGCAACAACGGCGTGACGATTGTGCTGTTGTGAAAGGAATTTCTCCGGGAAATCCTATTGACAAGCGGGGCGGAAAATGGTATGATTTCAGGGCTGAACTTGGGAAGACGAGCTTTGCGGGTGTAGTTCAATGGTAGAACACCAGCCTTCCAAGCTGGATACGTGGGTTCGATTCCCATCACCCGCTCCAACAGCGGGTCGCGGCGGATATGCGCCAGTAGCTCAGTTGGATAGAGCAACTGCCTTCTAAGCAGTAGGCCAGGGGTTCGAGTCCCTTCTGGCGTGCCAAAAAGCCCCCGGGGCTTGGAATAAACGTGGTGGGTATAGCTCAGTTGGTTAGAGCACCGGATTGTGGTTCCGGGTGTCGTGGGTTCGAGTCCCATTACCCACCCCATTTTTTATATGTTTCTGAGCCCCGTTTTTCCCCGATGGGATGTAGTGTAACGGTAACACCTCAGACTTTGACTCTGATATTGTAGGTTCGAGCCCTGCCATCCCAGCCAACGCCAAAGGCTCCGCCGCCGTTTCCGCGCGCCCGCCGGAACGGGGAGCCTTCTTTTTTCCGAAAAAATCCCATATGACCCAGTAGCTCAGTCGGCAGAGCACCTGCCTTTTAAGCAGGGTGTCCGGGGTTCGAATCCCCGCTGGGTCACCACGTCGTCGCGGACTGCATATCGTTCGCGACGACTTTTTTTGAAAAGTCACCTCTCACGCATTCCGCCGCGCCTCCCCTCCAAACCGAACCCGCTGCGCTGGGCTTCAGCTTGGCTTTGGCTGCAAATCTGAAGCAGCGGCATCTATCGTGTTGGGATGTTCCAAAGAAAAGCCCTGGAATTTTGATTCCAGGGCTTTTCTTTTACAGCAATTCGCCGTTTTTGCGGACATAGAGCGTCTTTACAACGGTGGCCAGAAGCATATAACCCAGCACGAACAGGGCCAGCCAGAGGAAATAGACCGGCGGAAGAGCGGTCAGGCCCAGCGCCGTGCCCAGAGGGGTAAAGGGGAGCGCGGTGACGATGGTGATCCCCGCGAAGCTGAGCAGCGTTACCGAAGCGGAGGCCCGGCTCTGCACAAAGGGGAGCTTCGGGGTGCGCAGCATATGGATCACCAGGGTCTGGCTCCACATGGATTCCACGAACCACCCGGTCTGGAACAGGGCCACATACATCGCCTGCGCCGCCGGGTCGGTGAGCTTGGTGTAAGTCAGGCCGCCTGTCAGCCCGGGGCAGAGGACAAAGTACATCAGAAGATAGGTGGCGATGTCGAACACCGAGCTGGTAGGGCCGATCCACAGCATGAACCGGCTGATGCCGGAGGCGTTCCATTTCCGGGGCGCCTTGAGATAATCGGCGTCCACATTGTCCCAGGACATGGCCGTGCAGGAGATGTCGTAAATCAGATTCAGCAGGATGAGCTGGATGGACGCCATGGGCAGGAAGGGCAGGAACGCGCTGGCCGCCAGGACAGAGAACATGTTGCCGAAGTTGGAGGAGGCGGTGATCTTGATGTATTTGATCATATTGGCGTAGGTCTTCCTGCCCTCGATGACGCCCTGCTCCAGCACCATCAGGTCCTTCTCCAGCAGAACTACGGAGGCGGTCTCCTTGGCGATGTCCACCGCCGTATCCACGGAGATGCCCACGTCCGCGGCGTTCATGGCGGCGGCGTCATTGATGCCGTCTCCCATGTAGCCCACGCTGTGGCCGTTTTCCCGGAGCACCTGGACCACCCGGGCCTTCTGCTCCGGCGAGAGCTTGGCGAACACCGTGATACGCTCCGCCAGCTTTCCCAGCTCCTGATCGCCGAGCCCCTCCAGGTCAGAGCCCAGGAGAATCCGGTCCGCGTCCAGGCCCACCTGCCGGCAGATCGTGCGGGTGACCCTCTCGTTGTCGCCGGTGAGGATCTTTACCCGGACGCCATAGTCCGTCAGGGCCTGGACCGCCGCCCGGGCGGTCTTCTTGGGGGGATCCAGGAAGGCCAGGAAGCCGATCAGTACCATGTCGGACTCGTCCGCCACGGAGAACTGGCCGACCGGCGCAGGGTTGGTTTTTTGGGCCACGGCAATGACCCGCATCCCGTTCTCGTTCAGGGCGTCCGACTTTGCCAGGACCAGCCGGCGCACCGCGTCCGTCAGCGGCCGCACCGCGCCGCCGCACTCGGCCCAGGCACAACATGTGAGCATCTCTTCCACAGCGCCTTTGGTGACCAGCTGGGTCTTACCGTCCCGATCCTGGACCACCACGCTCATCCGGCGGCGCTCGAAGTCAAAGGGGATCTCGTCCACTTTCGTGTAGCGCTCCGTCAGGTCCCCGGCGCCCAATTCCTGCTGTTTGGCGATGACCGCCAGATCAATGAGGTTTTTCAGCCCCGTTTGGAAATAGCTGTTCAAAAACGCGTGGCGCAGGACCCGGTCATCCTCCTTGCCGTCGATGTTCAAGTGGTATTCCAAAACCACCTTGTCCTGGGTCAGCGTGCCCGTCTTGTCGGTGCAGAGAATGTCCATAGAGCCCAGATTCTGGATGGAGTTCAGATTTTTGATAATGACCTTTTTCCGGCTCATGGCCAGGGCGCCCTTGGCCAGGGAGGTGGTGACGATCATGGGCAGCATCTCCGGCGTCAGGCCCACCGCCACGGAGATGGCGAACAGGGTCGCCTGTATCCAGTCCCCCTTGGTAAAACCGTTGAGGAACAGCACCACCGGCACCATAATCAGCATGAAGCGGATCAGCACCCAGGAGACGGCGTTGACGCCCTTTTCAAAGGTGGTCTTGGGTGGCTTCGCGTTCAGGTCCTTGGCCAGGATGCCCAGCATGGTGTCGTTGCCCACGGCCAGCACAATGGCCTTCGCGCTGCCGCTGACCACGTTGCTGCCCATAAAGGCCAGGTTTTCCGTATCTGTCAGGGAGCCCCGGCGCTGGACGGGAGCGGCCAGCTTTTCCACGGCCTCGCTCTCCCCGGTCAGCGCCGACTGGCTGAGGAAAAGATCCTTGGCATCCAGGATCCGCAGATCCGCCGGGATCATATCTCCGGCGGACAGATAGACCAGATCCCCTACCACGATCTCCTCCATGGGGATCTCCGCCTTTTTCCCCGCCCGCTCTACACAGGCCGTGGTGTGGAGCATCCCGATGAGCTTCTCCGCCACGTTCCCGCTGCGGGTCTCCTGCACGAAACGGAGGGTCCCGGAGATCAGGACCATGGCGGCGATGATGAGGACCGTGGCATAATTCCGATCACCCGGCTCGGCCAGGACGATGTCCGTAAAAGCGGAGATCGCCGCCAGCGCCAGCAGAATCGCCGTAAACGGGTTGATAAAGGCCAGGAACAGCCGTTTTGCCACGTGCTCCCGCTTCCCGTAAGTGAGGATGTTTGTTCCATATGTCTCCTGGGAGCGGTCCGCCTGCTCCGGAGTCAGCCCGTCCCTGGGCGTGCCGTACTGTTTGAGGATTTCCTCCTCATTGTGAGAGACCGCCCAGTACAGACGCTCACGTACGGCGTCAGCACGCGCCGTGCGCGCCGTCAGACGCGTGGCGGCGATTTTCTTCGTTGTCTTCTTCATAGTTCTGTACCTCCAAATGATGACAATGATTTCGCTGTGCGGTTTGGAAAGGGTACAGTGCAGGAAAGAAGGATCGATTGGGACAGGGCGGCCTGCGATTGCGTATTCTCTTATTCAGAATTCAGAAAGGAATGGACCGCAAAGCCGCGCCTTCCTCCTGACAGCGATCCTACTTTGTCCGACAGAACTTGCACTGGTACTGCTTCCCGTGTCCATTTCTTTCACCTCGCTTGTCTGG
>CALWOS010000167.1 GCA_944383185.1 uncultured Oscillospiraceae bacterium | reverse complement strand
AACACCGCAAGGCCGTAGCCCACCAGGATCAGCACCAGGGCCCCCACGCCCACGCCAAAGAGGTTGTGGAGCCAGCTGTACTGGAACAGCAGGAAGAAGGCCACCAGCATACTGGTGCCCAGCTGCTGAAAAAGGCCGTAAAAGAGCACCTTCTGGCTCCGGAAGGGCCCGGAAAAGAGAAAGTTCACATCCGCCATGGAGAAAAGGGAGGCCCCGGTCTGGAAGCCGCTCTTGGCCGTGAGGAAGAACATGAGCCCATAGAGGGCCGAGCAGCCCCCCACGAGGATACGCAGGTCCATGTAACCCTCCGTAGGGGAACCGCCCTGATTCCCGGTGAACACCACCATTACCAGCAGCGCCACCATCAGCAGGGTATAGATGAGCTTGGCCGGAGAGCGCACCAGGCCCAGGGCCATGTTCTTCAGCCGGTGGAGGAGGAGATAGCGCAGCGGGGCCTTCATCCCTGGCCACCGCCTTCCGTGATCCGGAAGAACAGCTCTTCCAGGGACTCGTTTTCCGTCTCCTCAGGCACGTTCCGCTTGGCCGCGGCAAAGCGCCCGCCCATCATGATTTTGGCCGTGTCCCAGAAATCCTCCACGCTGTCCAGCATGTGGGTGGAAATGAGCACGGCGCAGCCGTCCGCCTTCAGCTCCCGGAAGATCTCCTTGAGCTCCTTGATGGCATGGGGATCCAGGCCCACCAGGGGCTCGTCAAAGATGGCCACCTTGGGCCTGTGGACCAGGGCGCAGGCGATGGAGAGCTTTTGCTGCATGCCCTTGGAGAGTTCCTTGCCCAGTTTCCCGGCCTTGTCGGCCAGCTCCAGCCGCTCCAGAAGGGCGGCCGCGGTGCCGTCGTCCTCCAGGCGCCAGGCCCGGCGGACAAATTCCAGGTGCTCGGAAACGGTCAGCAGGTCGTACACCGCCGGGATCTCCGGCACATAGCCCAGCAGCCGCTTGGCCTCCGGGTCCTTGTTGGGGATGCCGCCGATGGTGATGCGCCCCTCGTAGCGCAGCAGCCCGGCGACGGATTTGATAAGGGTACTTTTTCCCGCGCCGTTGGGGCCCGCCAGGACGGCGATCTCCCCCGGGCCGACGGAAAAGCTGATGTTGTCGTTGGCCATGACCTTGCCATAGCGCTTGCTCACGCCGCAGATTTCCAGCATAGTGTTTGTCTGTTCCTTTCTTTTTTATTCCTTGCGGGTATAGGTGAAAAAGGCATAGGAAATGCCGTTTTCTTCCAAACGCTCGCTCTGTTCCGTGATCTCCCACGCCTCCGAGGCGTCCAGGTCCGGGAAAAAAGCGTCGCACGCCGGGGCGAGATAAATCCGGGTGAGAAAGACCCGGCGGCAGTAGGGGAGCATCTGGCGGTAGACGCTCTCGCCCCCGATGACAAAGCAGTCCTCGTACTCCTGGGTGGCCAGGATGGCCGCCTGGGGGCTGCGGCAGACGATGGCGCCGGGGACAGAAAAATCCGTCCGCCGGGTAAGCACGGCGTTGCACCGGCCCGGCAGGGGCTTTCCCCCGGGGAAATCCAGAAGGGTCCTACGCCCATAGATCACCGCGCCGTTCCCGGTAATGGCGCGGAAGTGCCTCCGGTCCGCGGAGAGCACCACCGGCTGGGTCCCGTCCCTGCCGATGCCCCAGTTTTCATAGACGGCGACCACCGCGTCCATGTTCCCTCTCTCCTTCCGATTTTCAAAGTATAGCACAGATATTTCTATTCACTACAACAGAATTTTCTCATATATTAAAAATTTCTGGCATATTTTACAATATGGGGCAAAGGAGATGAAGCCCCTTGCCCTTTGTCCCAGAGCCCACGAAGCACAAGGTGAAAGCCGGATATAAAACCCTGTATCTGCCCCAGAGCCTCATCGACGCCGTGGACGACCTTGCCCGGGAGCACGGCACCAGCTTCAACAACGTGGTGGTGAGCATGATCCGCCATTGCCTGGAGGAAAGCACCCAGGAGCCAGACTAAGGCCCCGCCGTCCCCACAGGGCGGCGGGGCTTTGACTTTCTCAAAGAAGGTATAACCTTCTTTGAGAAAAGGGACGACACTCCGCTTCGCGCAGACTTTGCACGCCAATGGCGTACAAAGCCCACGCGCGCTCCGTGAGATGTGTTTTTCCCGACGCACATGTCGCCGGGAAAAACGGATCCAACTTTGTTCGCGGCCTACGGCCGCGAATTCTCCGAAGGCTTTTTGCGACCCCTCCCGCCGCCGTTTTGAAGAGAGGCGGAGGGGTGCGTCCCCTTCCTGCGGGAAACGGCGCGCTTCACACAGCCACGGGGATATGGCCGGTGAAGTCGCTGTACCGGTAATTTTCCAGGGTGAAACTGTCCCGGGTGAAGGCGTAGAAGTCCGTCACCGCGGGATCCACCCGGAAGGTGGGGGCGGGCTGGGGCGTGTTTCGCAAAATCTCCTCCACCACGGGCACATGGCGGTCATAAATGTGGGCGTCCGCGATCACATGAACCAGCTCTCCGGGGACAAGGCCGGACACCTGGGCAAACATGTGCACCAGCACGGCGTACTGGCAGACGTTCCAGTTGTTGGCCGCCAGCATGTCCTGGCTGCGCTGGTTGAGAATGGCGTTGAGGGTGTTTCCGGAGACGTTGAAGGTCATGGAATAGGCACAGGGGTAGAGGGCCATCTCGCTCAGGTCCGCAAAGTTGTAGAGGTTGGTGAGGATGCGCCGGGAGGCGGGGTTATGCTTCAGGTCATAGAGCACCCGGTCCACCTGATCAAAATCCCCCTCGGGGTAGTGGTGCTTCTGCCGGAGCTGGTAGCCATAGGCCTTTCCGATGGAGCCGGTCTCATCCGCCCAGGCGTCCCAGACCCGGGCCCGGAGCTCATGGACGTTGTTGCTCTTGGCCTGCCAGATCCACAGGAGCTCGTCAATGGCGCTTTTGAGATAGGTGCGCCGGATGGTGAGGATGGGGAACTCCTTTTGAAGATCGTAGCGGTTCACGATGCCAAATTTCTTCACCGTGTGGGCCGGGGCGCCGTCTTCCCAACGGGGGCGCACCTCCCGGTCCGTGTCCCAGACCCCTTGGTCCAGGATCTCCCGGCAGTTCTGGATAAATATGGTATCGGCGTAACTCATGGGGCGCCTCCTTACTCTTTGAAAGTTTGCAACAGTATATCACACCCCCGGCGTCCAGACAAGACCGTGCCTGGCGGCGGTTCCTCCGGTTCCGGCGCATATTTTGTCCATCCAGCCGGCAAAATGCCCTTTGGGCTTGCAATTTTTTTCTTCCTGTGTTATACTTGCAGACACATAATGCTCCGAGCGGTGGTTTCTAAGGACCCGATGGCGTCTATGAAATCTCCGCCGCCGGCGGCGCTTTCCGTGCCGCCCCAGGGCTGACGCCGGAAACGGCGCAGCCTTCCATCTTTGAAAAGGGGCCGCTTTCGCCATGGGGAACGCAGGAGTTCCCTTATGTCTGCTGTGCGGAGACGCCGTCCCTTGGGACAGCGTCTCCGCTTTTTGCATGTTCTAGTCAAGGAGGTCTCAAAACGTCATGAAACTCATCCCCACCCGGGAGGCTGTGGGTCATGTCCTGTGCCACGACATGACCCAGATCATCCCCGGTGTCACCAAGGACGCCCGCTTCCGCAAAGGCCACGTGGTCACCGAGGCGGACATCCCCGTGCTCCTGAGCATGGGCAAGGAAAACCTCTATGTCTGGGAAAAGGTCCCAGGCATGCTCCACGAGGACGAGGCCGCGGCGCGCCTCTGCCGCCTGTGCCAGGGCGAACACATGCATCCCACTCCCGTAAAGGAGGGGAAGATCGAGCTCATCGCCGACATAGACGGCCTGTTCCAGGTGGACGTGGCGCGGCTCAACGCCCTGAACGACTGTGAGGAGCTCATGATCGCCACCCGCCACAGCGGCGCGGTGAAAAAAGGGGACAAGCTCTGCGGCACCCGGATCATCCCCCTGGTGATCCAGGAGGAAAAGCTCCGTGCCGCAGAGGACCTGGCGGGAAATACGCCCATTTTGTCCCTCACACCCTGGAAGCTCCAGACCTGCGGCCTGGTCACCACGGGCGGCGAAGTGCAGTCCGGCCGCATTCAGGACGCCTTCACCCCGGTGATCGTAAAAAAGCTGGCACACTACGGCATTCGCGTCACCCACCACGCCCTTCCCGGGGACGACCGGGCGGCCATCACCGCCGCCTGCCAGGAGTTCCGGGCCGCGGGGGTGGACATGATCCTGTGTACCGGGGGCATGAGCGTAGATCCAGACGACCGGACGCCCGGCGCCATCCGGGACACGGGGGCGGAGATCATCACCTACGGCGCGCCGGTGCTCCCCGGGGCCATGTTCCTCCTGGGCTATTTCCCGGAGGGGACGCCCATTTTGGGCCTCCCGGGGTGCGTGATGTACGCCAAGGCCACGGTCTTTGACCTGGTCCTGCCCCGCATTGCCGCGGGGGTGCCCGTCACCCGGCGGGAAATCAAGGCCATGGGCCACGGCGGGCTGTGCCTGGGTTGCGGCGAGTGCCGTTATCCCATCTGTCCCTTTGGGAAAAACTGAGGAGGGACGGGAATATGGAAGAAAAACGCTTCAACCA
>CALWOS010000166.1 GCA_944383185.1 uncultured Oscillospiraceae bacterium | reverse complement strand
GACCCCCGCGGCGGTGTAGGCGGCCTGGAGGGCGGCCTCCGCGCCGATGTAGCCGCTCTGGTCCGGCGTGCCGGTGGAGACCAGGGTGCGGTCATCGTTGACGCCGGGGTTCGTCCCCTGGGGGACGACCATGGAGCTGGACAGGAGGTTCAGCTCATTGATGCTCAGGCCCACCAGGCCCTCAAAGCTCTGGACCCCGCCGCTGGCGTCCACGATGGACTGGATCAGGGAGGCTTTGCCCTCGGAAATGCCATAGGTCTCTGCAAGGGACTGCAAAGAGGCGTCGCTGCCGTCCAGGGTCTGGGAGAGGATGGCACCGCTCACCTGGGCGGCAGAGAGGATGCTCTCGGCCTCGGCGCTGAGCTTTTCCTGTAAGCTGGCGGCCCGCTGGGCGTCCTTGTCCTCCACGGTGATGAGGATGGAGTTGGCCAGCTGGTCCACATAGCCGTTTTTCAAAAGGGAGCCGATGATAGCGTTCATGGCCTTGTTGAGGTCATCCCCCTTCAGGTCCATGCCGTCCAGGACCGTTTCGGCGTCGGCGTTTTCGGCGATGGCGTCCAAAACAATTTCCCGGCTGTTGAGTTTCAAGGTGATGCTGGGGTTCACATCCAGAGAGACCACGGAGGCCACCTGGCCGCCCTGGAGCTGTTGCACGGTAAAAAGTCCCCCGGTGATCACCAGCACCAGGCAGGCGGCAATGACAACGGGCAGAAACCGGCGGCGCGCCGGGACAGTCTTTTTCCTTTCCTCCATAGAGATCACAGTTCCTTTCTGGGGCCCGCATCGGGAGAGCAGCCCCTCCAGATCATCCGGTGCGGCATGCTCTGCCGCGGTGCGCAGCGCTTTTTCCAGCTGGCGGTTGTTCACAGGGCCTCATCTCCTTCCAGGCTTTTTTTCAGTTTTTTCAGGGAGCGGCTGTATTTGCTCAGTACCGTGGACAGGGGCATCTCCAGAAGCTGCGCGACCTCCCGGTGCTTCAGCCCGGCCACGGCGTGAAGCACGACGATCTGGCGCTCCTGGGGCTCCAGGCGCTGGAGCAGCGCCTGGAGGACTTCCCGGTCCTCCGGGGAGACGGGCGCTTCCGGGGCGGGAAGCTCCAAATGCTCCTCCCCCAGGGGAAGCTGCCGCTGCTGCTGTTTCCGGCGCAGTTCCATCCGGCACAGGTTCCGGGTGATGGCCAGCAGCCAGTTCAGGGCCTTGCCCTGCCCGGAGAATTGGGCGGCCTGTTCCCAGGCCCGGAGGAAAACGTTCTGGGTGATGTCCTCGGCGTCGGAGTGGGATTTCATATAGCTCAGGGCCAGGGCGTACACAGCGCCTTTGGCGCGGCGGTACAGCTCGCCCAGGGCCGTACGGTCTCCCTGGGCCATCCGGGCCGTCAGCGTCTCCAGCCCGGGCTCCGGGCCGGGCGCGGCAGAGAATAGCAGCATATGGATTCGCTCCCGTCATAAATACAGATGCATGGGACGCGGCGTTTATCGCAAGGTCCCAAATATTTTTTGAAAAAACCAAAAAGTCCCACGGCAGCGCCCGGCTCCGGGCGTCTGCCGTGGAGTTTGCCCATTCGGCCGCGCCTGGCGGCCTGCCGGCGCTTCAGCGCCGGATATTCCAGTAGAGCACGGCCACAGGGGCCAGCCAGAGCAGCAGGAAACTCAAAAGGTTGCCGGCGCTGGCGGCGTCATAGGCTGTGGTCCAGCACAGGAAGAACATCAGCAGCATGCCCACAATAGAGCCCGCCGCACTCAGAAGCGCGCCCAGCAGGGCGGTGGTGTAGAGCCTCCTGCCCCCCTCCGCCGCCTCCACCAAGGGTCCGAGGCCCTCCCGGGCCAGTACCGCCGCCGGGGCGGCCCCTTCCGGAGGTTCCAGGTCGGAGATGCGGTAGCGGTCCACAAAGGAGGGGAAGTCAAAGCTGTCCGTGGGGACCCGGAACTTCTGGCGGATCAGCAGGGGCGTGATGTTGAAGTCCCGGATGGCAAAGAGGGGTGTGATCCGGCTCTGGAGCAGGGACACCAAGGCGCTCTGGACCGAGCCGGTGGGATTGTATTGCATCAGGAACAGGCCTACCAGGGAGCCGTTCACCGCGGTGAATACCGCGTTTTTCACCTGAAGGCTCTGGGGCAGGCGCACGCCCATGAGGTGCATGTATCCCGCGGTGCCCACCAGGACCTGCTCGCCCTTGATGCTGCCCTTGAGCCCGCCGCCCTCATGGCAGGCGAAGTCATCCACCCGCTGCATCACCGAGCCGTTGGTGCGCATGAGCTCCGTAAACACCGGGGCCATGCCGCTGCCGGCGCAGGCGATGAGGCTGCCGGTGTAAGCGATGACCTTGCTGGTGAAGGCCCCTTCCAGGACCCGGATGCCCCCCACGGCCAGTGTGCCAGGGGGGAAAAGGTCGCTGTCCGTGGCCACAATACGGCGGGTTTTCCCCATCTCCGCGGCGCCGGCATAGCCCGCCACGGCGGCGCCCCGCAGCATGAGGCGCTTGGCCAGGGCCGAGAAGGGCAGGGCAAAGCTCAACAGGGCCGCGCCTCCGGCGCAGGCCGCGGTGATGGCGGAGAGGTTGTGGAAAAAGGGCCCGCCCTTCACAATGGCGGCCAGGGCGGAGAGCACCAGACAGGCCGCCAGCAGGAAGGGAGTGAGGATGTGGTATACCCGGGCGGAGAGATCCTCCTCCTGGCAGCGGTGGACGAAGCCCTCCGGTGTGCGCCGGGACTTCAGCAGAGCGCCGCCGTCCTCGTCCACCTGGGGATGCGCCGCCACCACATAGGGGGTGCGGTTCCGGGCCGCGGTCCGGTAGCAGGCCCGGAGGGCGTCGCACCGGAAGCGGCGGGCCCACAGGGCGCAGGTGAGGGAAAAGGCCGCCGCGGCGCAGTAAGGGAGGCCCGCGCCCTCCCCGGCGGCGGCGATGGAGACCGCGTCCAGGCAGGCGCACAGGCAGGCTGCCGCCGTCAGGGTTTCCGCGCCCGGCTTCCGCCGGAACAGGGCCAGGACGCCGTCGGTGAACACGTCCAGCCCCGTGAGCATCACCTGGAGCAAAAGGATCAGGCACATGAGCGCCGCACCCCGGTCCCCGGCCAGGGAACCGGGAAGGGTGATCCCCAGGCCGTCCAGCCAGGTGAGTACGGCCAGGATGGCGCAGGAGATGAGGGCCACTGTGGAACGGAAGCGCAGCGGCGCTTTCTGGGCGTTCTGCTGGCGAAGGGCCTTTTCCGGCGTGGGCTCCGGGGGGCGCTTGGGGGGATGGGCCGCCTCCGCAGCCCGGGCTTCCCGGGCGGCTTCCCGGCGCATGGCCAGGATGGCCAGGAGGGATACCACAGGCTTTAAGATCCGCTCACCCAGGCCGGGCCCGGCGCTCTCCGGCTCCGGCGGCGCGGCGTCCTCCGGCGGCGCGTCCGCCGCGTGGGCGCCGGCGTAGCGGGCGTCCTCGCTGAGCAGATCGCTGTAGCTCTCCGTATAGGCTTCCGCCTCCTCTGGCCGGAGGCGCCGTCTCCGGCGCGTTTCCCTATGGGGCTGGGGCTCCTCCCCGCCCTGGGAGATGCCGGCGGTAAAAATTTCCGGGGCCTCCGGGTCCTCCTGGTGGAGATGCAGCCGCGCCTCCGGTTCCGGCACAGGCTCCGGCTCCGGCGCGGGTTCGGGTTCCGGCGCGGAAGGCTGGAAGGGGTCCGCCTCCGGCGGTCCGTCGGAAAACTCCTCGGTATACAGCCCCTCGGCCACAGCCTGGTCGATGATGTCCTGACTGCGGCGGTCCAGCTCCGCATGGGGAGTCCGGGTATCCCCGGCAATGAAGGCGTCGGCCTTGAACTCCGCCAGGATGGACTCCAGGGTGGGGCTGTCATCCGAAGGATTTTGATTGTGGGTATAACGGTCGTCCATATGCAAAACCTCGTTTTCCGGGGTGAAAAGCGCGCTTTTGGGCTCAGCCGCGCTGGCGCAGCGCCTCATAGAGGAGCACCGCCGCGGCGGCGGAGGCGTTCAGGGAGGAGACCCGGCCGCGCATGGGGATGGAGAGAAGGAAGTCGCACTGCTCTCGTACCAGGCGGCTGATACCCTCCCCCTCCGAGCCGATGACCAGACAGATGGGGCCCTTGAGCTCCGTCTGCCAGAGGGTGCAAGTCCCCTCCGCCGCGGTGCCGTAGACCCAGAGGCCGGCGGCCTTGAGCTCCTGGAGCGCGGCGGTGAGGTTGGGCACCCGGGCCACGGCCATGTGCTCCGCGGCGCCGGCGCTGGCCTTGTCCACCACGGAGGTGAGCCCGGCGCTGCGCCGCTTGGGGATGACCACGCCGTGGACCCCCACGCACTCGCAGCTCCGGAGGATGGCCCCCAGATTGTGGGGGTCGGAAATCTCGTCGCACACTACCACGAAGGGGTCCTCCCCCCGCGCCCGGGCGATATCCAGAATGTCTTTTACCGCGCAGTATGCCCGCACTGCCGCCAGAGCGATAACGCCCTGGTGGGCGTGGGTGGCGCTCATGGCGTCCAGCTTCCGCCGGTCCGCCTCCACCACCACGCAGCCTTTTTCCCGGGCCGCGGAGGCGATGTGGCCCAGTGTCTTGTCCACCTCGCCCTTGGCGATATAGATCTTGTCCAGGGCCCTGCCGGCCCGGAGGGCCTCCAGCACGGCGTTGCGGCCCTCAATGCGGTCCTCTCTGTCGTTGGCGAATGCCATGGGGAATACCGCCCTTTCCTACAGGATATCCCCTCCCCCGGCTTCCGGGGGAGGGGAGGTTTTTTACTTCGCGGCGGCGCGGAGGGCGTCGGCCATGTCCAGCCGTTCCCAGGGAAGATCCACGTCCGTGCGGCCAAAGTGGCCGTAAGCCGCGGTCTGGCGGTAGATGGGCCGGCGCAGGTCCAGATAGGAGATGATCTTGGCCGGCCGCAGGTCGAACAGCTCCCGGACAATCTCGCTCAGGCGCTGGTCCGGCAGCGCGCCGGTGCCCTGGGTGTCGATGAACACGGAGACGGGCCGGGCCACGCCGATGGCGTAGGCCAGCTCGATCTGGCAGCGCCGGGCCAGGCCCGCGGCCACGATGTTCTTGGCGATGTACCGGGCCATGTAGCAGGCGCTCCGGTCCACCTTGGTGGGGTCCTTGCCGGAGAAGGCCCCGCCGCCGTGGCTGGCGTAACCGCCGTAGGTATCCACGATGATCTTCCGGCCCGTGAGGCCGGAGTCGCCCACGGGGCCGCCCACCACAAAGCGCCCGGTGGGGTTGATGAAGATGCGGGTGTCCTTGTCCAGAAGCTCAGGGGGGAGCACCGGGGCGATCACCAGCTCCCGTACCGCCTCCCGGAGCGTCTCAATGGACACGTCGGGGCTGTGCTGGGTGGAGACCACCACGGCGGGGATCCGCTCCACGGCGCCATTTTCCCCGTACTGGACGGTGACCTGGCTCTTGCCGTCGGGCCGCAGCCAGTCCACCAGGCCCTCCTTGCGGACCTGGGCCAGGCGGCGGGAGAGCTTGTGGGCGTAGGAGATGGGGGCTGGCATGAGCTCCGGCGTCTCGTCGCAGGCAAAACCGAACATCATGCCCTGGTCCCCGGCGCCGGTCTCGGCCTCGTCGGTGCTGTCATAGGAGCGGTTCACGCCCATAGCGATGTCGGGACTCTGCTCGTCGATGCTGGACAGGACGGCGCAGGTCTTGTAGTCAAAGCCGTATTCCGGCTTGTCATAGCCGACTTCCCGGATGGTCTCCCGGACGATGGCGGGAATGTCGGCGTAGCAGGAGGTGGAGATCTCCCCCATGCACAGCACCATGCCGGTGGTGCAGATGGTTTCACAGGCCACCCGGGCCGCGGGGTCCTCCCGCAAGATGGCGTCCAGGATGGCGTCGGAGATCTGGTCGCAGACCTTGTCGGGGTGTCCCTCGGTGACGGATTCGGAGGTAAAGACGCGATTGCTGTAGTACTGATCCATGATATGACCCAACCTTTCCTGATCATCACATCATATCATATTCCCGCTGCCGCTGAAAAGAGCAATATTTGGATTTTCAGCTTTTGACAGAAAAAGACCTCTCTGCCAACCGCGCAAAGAGGTCCCCGATTCCTGATTGCAATGCACGCGCCTCTTTATCGCTATCAGCAGGGCCACCTTACTCTCCCGAAGAGCAGGTTGGCACGGGGTCAAAGAGCTGATCCTCTCGCCCGATTCTCGATAAAAATGGGAGAATGATGAAGTGATCATAACATAATTTTATTTATTATATCCGACAGCGGGGAATTTGTCAAATCCGAGGGAGCGATTTTACCCGCAGAAATTGTAAACTTTTCCCCAGGGGCATAGACAGCGGCGGGAAAACAGGGTATGATGTCTTGTGAACGAAAGGGCGGGCCCGCCCGCCGCAGCTTCCTCAGGAGGTCAGCTATGCGCAAGCTCAACAACGCCATTTCCCGGTTCTGTTACCGGCATCCCCGCTTCGGCATCCCCCATCTCATGGCGGTGGTCACAGCCGCCAACGTGGTGGTCTGGCTGCTGATGGTGATGGATACCACCGGCACCTTGGCCACGGCGTTTTATTTCAACCCCGGCAGAGTGCTCCAGGGCCAGATCTGGCGCCTGGTGACCTTCCCCTTTGTGCCGGATACCTCGTCCCCCATTTTCATGATCCTGGCGCTGTACTTCTACTATTTCCAGGGCACCGCCCTGGAGCGCCACTGGGGCAGCGGCCCGTTCACGATCTTCTATCTCGGCGGCATGCTGGCCACGGTGGCGGTGGGCTTCGTGCTCTATGCCTTCGGCTATAACGCCTCTTACTCCGGGACCTATCTGAACCTCTCCCTGATCTTCGCTTTTGCCGCCCTTTATCCGGACACGGTGTTTCTCATCTGCTTCATCCTCCCGGTGAAGGCCAAGTGGCTGGCCCTTCTGGACGCGGTGGTTTACGCCTTCGCCGTGGTGACGCTGCCTTTCCCATTGAAGCTTATCCCCCTGGCGGCGGTGGCGAATGTGCTTGTGTTCTGCGGGGAGGACCTTCTCGCCATGATCCGCCCTTACCGAAAGGTTCACAGCCGGAGCTCCGTGAATTTCCGGAAAGAGGCCGCCCGGATCCGCCGGGAGCAGAAGGCCCAGAACTACACCCGCAAGTGCGAGGTCTGCGGCCGCACGGACACCGACTACCCGGATCTGGAGTTCCGCTACTGCTCCCAGTGCCAGGGCTACCACTGCTTCTGCCAGGATCACATCAACAACCACCAGCACCGGGATAAATAAGCCCGGCACCGGAAAAAACAGCCTCGTCCCCGGACAAAGCGGCCCGGGGACGAGGTTGCTTTTTGTCCGGGAAGCATGTATAATACGGTGCAGTGATCCCAACTTTATAAATCTATCAAAATAAGCGAGGGAAAGGCAATGGAAAAGCAGAGGAAGGGGCGGGCCGCCCCCGCGGGCAAGCCTCGGGGAAAGAGGCGGAATCCCGCCGGCCCGGTGGTGCTGGGGGTGCTGGTGGTGCTCCTGGGGGTGCTGGTATTCGGCAACAGCCGGGCCGTGCCCCCGGCGGGGAGCCCCGGCGCAGGCACCGTACCCTCTGCCCCGGCCCAGGAGACGCCGGGTCCGGACCAAGAAACACCTGGGACGGAGACGCCCGGAGAGGAGCAACCCCAGGAGACGGAGACGCCCCTCTCGGAGTTCTCCCCCTACGCCGTGGACGGCACCCAGCCGGCCAACCTCATCCAATATACCAACATCCAGGCAAACGGCAGCCAGGTAGACAGCTACCAGGCCGCCGACCCCATCGACTTCGGCTACGGCAGAGACTACACGGATGTGGAGGGTATCGTCACCTTCCGGGGCAACAACTTCCGGGACAGCGCCAGCTACGGCACAGCCAACATCACGGAAAAGCGCTTTGGAGATACCTGGACGGTCTCCACCGGCAGCCTGAGCGCCCCGGACGGAGCCTACTGGTCCGGCAGCGGCTGGGTGGGCCAACCCCTGATGATGACCTGGCCCAAAGAAGTCCGCGCCCATATGAACATGTATGACTGGGCCAAGGAGCAGGATGCCCTCACGGAAGTGATCTATGCCACCATGGACGGCTATATCTACTTCATCGACCTGGCCACGGGGCAGCAGACCCGGGATAAGATGTATCTGGGCTACACCTTCAAAGGCGCCGGCGCCCTGGACCCCCGGGGTTATCCCATTATGTACCTGGGCAGCGGCTACGACAGCTACGAGGGCAAAAGCCGCGCCTTCATCATCAATCTCCTGGACTGCACGGTGATGTACACCTTCGGCAACGGAGACAGCTTTTCCCTCCGGGGCAATCTGAGCTTCTTTGACGGCAGCGCCCTGGTGGACGCGGAGACGGACCAACTTATCTACCCCGGGGAGAGCGGCGTGCTCTATCTCATCAAGCTCAATACCCAGTATGACCCCCAGGCCGGCACCCTCTCCATCAGCCCGGACGCGCCGGTGAAATGGCGTTACTACGGAAACCGCAGCGGCGGCTGGTATCTGGGGATGGAGGACAGTGCCGTCATCTGGCGGGGCCACATCATTTTCTCCACCAACGACGGCTACCTCTTCTGTCTGGATCTGAACACCCTCCAGACCGTCTGGGTCCAGGACGTCCTGGACGACACCAACTGCACCCCGGTCCTGGAGCTGGAGGACGGCCACCCCTATGTTTACATCAGCACCAGCTTCCACCTGGGCTGGCGCAGCAGCTCCTCCGCGGAGATCCCCGTATGGAAGATCGACGCCGTAACCGGCGAGATCGTCTGGAAAACCAGCTATACCTGCTACAGCGTCTCCGGGGTTTCCGGCGGCGTCCAGGGAACCCTGGCTTTGGGGAAAAACGCCCTCAGCGACCTGATCTTTGTCCCCGTGGCCCGGACGCCCAATTCCTATGACGGGGTCCTGGTGGCCCTCGACAAGCAGACCGGGGAGGAGGTCTGGAGCTTCTACACCGCCGCCTACAGCTGGTCCAGCCCCGTGGCCGTCTATGACGCCCAGGGCAACGGCTATCTGGTATACTGCACTTCCGGCGGGCAGATGTACCTCCTGGACGGCCTCACCGGGGAGGTCCTGGACACCAAGGAGCTGGGCGGCAACGTAGAGGCCAGCCCCGCGGTATACAACGACACCGTTGTGGTGGGTACCCGCACCCAGCAGATCTTCGGCGTGAAATTGAAGTAAACCGCAAAAGAGGAGGAGACAACAGCCATGTATAGGCCCCTGGCGGACGAGATCCGGCCCACGGAGCTGGATGACGTAGTGGGCCAGCGGCATATCCTGGGCCCGGACGGCATGCTCCGGCGCATCGTGGAAAGCGGCCAGGTTCCCAATATGATCTTCTACGGCCCCTCGGGCACCGGCAAGACCACTGTGGCCAACATCATCGCCCGGCGGACCCACCGGAGCCTGCGCCGGCTCAATGCCACCACCGCGGGCATCGCCGACATCAAGGCCATCATCGACGAGCTGGACACCTTTCTTACCCCGGGGGGCGTGCTGCTTTACCTGGACGAGATCCAGTATTTCAACAAAAAGCAGCAGCAGTCTCTGCTGGAGTTCATCGAAAACGGGAAGATCACCCTCATCGCCTCCACCACGGAAAACCCCTATTTCTACGTGTTCAACGCCATTTTGAGCCGGAGCACGGTCTTTGAGTTCAAGCAGCTCACCGCCGCAGAGGTGGCCCCGGCGGTGGAGCGGGCCATCCGTTTCCTGGAGGAACGGGATGGCGTCGCCGCGGCGGTGGAGCCCGGCGTGGTGGAGCACATCTCCGCCGCCTGCGGCGGGGACGTGCGCAAGGCTTTGAACGCTGTGGAACTCCTGTTCACCGCTGCCCGGCGGACAGGGGAACAAGTTGACATAACATTAGAAGACGCCAAGGCCATCTCCCAGCGCAGCGCCATGCGCTATGACCGGGAGGGGGACGACCATTTCGACATCGTCTCGGCGCTGATGAAGTCCCTCCGGGGCTCGGATCCGGACGCGGCCCTCCACTACCTGGCCCGGCTGCTGGAGGCCGGGGATTTGATCGGGGCCTGCCGGCGGCTTTTGTGCTCCGCTTCCGAGGACATCGGCCTTGCCTATCCCCAGGCGGTGAGCATGGTGAAGTCCTGTGTGGACAGCGCGCTGCAGCTGGGCCTGCCCGAGGGGCGGCTGCCCCTGGCCCAGGCGGCCATCCTTTTGGCCACGGCGCCCAAGTCCAACTCCGTCGTTCTGGCCATCGACAGGGCCCTGGCGGACGTCCGGGCCGGGAAAAGCGGCCCGGTGCCTCGGGAACTCCAGAACGTCCACGCCGACGGCACGGGCTTCGAGCGGGAGCAGGGCTATCTCTATCCCCACAATTTCCCGGGCCACTGGGTGCGGCAGCAGTATCTGCCGGACGCCCTCGCCGGGGCAAAGTATTATGAATACGGGGACAACAAGACCGAGCAGGCGGCCCGGCGCTACTGGGCGCCCATCAAGGGGGAGGAATAGCCGTGGACATCCGCGTGGGGGACGTGCTCACCATGAAAAAAAACCACCCCTGCGGCAGCAACCGCTGGCAGGTGCTGCGCATTGGGGCGGACTTCAAACTCCGCTGCCTGGGCTGTGGCCGGGAGGTCATGGGGGCCCGGAGCAAGTTTGAGAAGAACGTCCGGAAGATCCAGCGCCCCGGGGAAGAAGAGGCTTGACTTTTTCTTGGAGGAGTGGGATAATAGCGCAGGCAAAACAGGGGAGTCCGCGCCTGCGGGCTGAGAGGAAGGGAATGGCCTTCGACCCTTGACCTGATGTGGATCATGCCACCGGAGGGAGCGTCTGCTGGAAACCTGCGTATGACACCTGGGAGGCTTCCCCATCGGGGCGGCCTCCTTTTTTGCTTGAGAAAAGTTTTCGGCTCTGCCGGGAAAGGAAGTGCGCGTAGAGAGAAAAACAGGGCGGCCCGGCCTATTCCGTGCCGGGAGCGGGCTGAGGGGGAGCGCCCTGAGCCCGGGCCAGAGACAGCGATGGGAAGCCGTGTTCCGGCGTGAGAGGAAGCCAGTGAGCTTCGACCGAAAGCCCCCGGCGGCGGGATTTTTCCCCGGCGTCGGAACTCCCGTGGGGAGGAGCGCGCTGTGCTGGCGTAAAGCCCATTTCTCCCGGGACAGACTTTCTCGCAAGGAGTTGTTTTTTATGGCAAAACAAAATCAAACCAAACGCCTGGCCCTGGCCGGAGTGCTGTGCGCCGTGGCGGTGGTGGGGAGCCTGGTGAGCTTCCCGGTTTTTGGCAGCAAATGCGCCCCTGTACAGCATATGGTGAACATCCTGTGCGCCGTGCTTCTGGGGCCCTGGTACGGCGTGGGCGTGGCCTTCGCGGCCAGCCTTTTGCGGAACCTCCTGGGCCTGGGGACCATTATGGCCTTCCCGGGAAGCATGGTGGGGGCGCTCCTGTGCGGCGTCGTCTACTGGAAGAGCCGGAACCTGCCCCTCACCCTGGTGGGAGAGGTCTTTGGCACCGGTGTGCTGGGGGGTCTCGCGGCTTACCCGGTGGCGGTCTGGTTTACCAATGTGGACGCGGCGGCAGTGGCCTTTTACGCCTACATTGTGCCCTTCCTCATCTCCACCGTGGCCGGGGCCATCCTGGCGGGGGTGCTGCTTTTGGCCCTGAAACGGGGCGGCGCCCTGGGGACCATGCAGGCAAAGCTCGCGTAAGAAACCCAGGCGCGGGAAAAACGCCCGGCGGGAACATGTTTCGTTCCCGCCGGGCGCGCTGGTTTTCTAAGGGTCCCGTTTGTCCGTAAGGCCCAGGAGATAGTCCGTGCTGGTGTGGTAAAACCGGGCCAGCCGGATGAGGATCTGGGTGGGGATATCGTTCTCCCTGGTTTCATATTTGGAATAGCCCGTCTGGGACATGCCCAGGTATCGGGCCACCTGGGTCTGGCTGAGATCTGCGTCCTCCCGCAGATCCCGCAGGCGGTATCCCATATCCATCACCCCGGAAAAGTATCCCATAACCTGAAACAGGTTATTGATTTTTAACCTGTTTCAGGTTAACTGATTTCTGTATGGATCCGGCTGCCGCACAGATGCCGCATGGCAAAGAGTTGCAAGGCGGGGGAAACTGTGTTATGCTCGGGGCATGTTTTTTCGGAAGGGAGGGCGAGACGCCATGGCGGAGGGTTGCAGGCAGCGACCCTGGCGGGAGCGGCTGCGCCGGTGGGAGCCGTTTCTGGCCGGGGCGATGCTGCTTCTGGCCGCGGCGGTGCGCCTCCTGTTCCTGGCGGAGCTCCCCGTGGGCCTGAACCAGGACGAGGCCTCCACGGGCTATGAGGCCTGGGCCCTGCTCCATTACGGCATGGACCGGAATGGCAACGTCTGGCCCGTGCTTTTGGAATCCTGGGGCAGCGGGCAGAACATCCTTTACAGCCTCCTGGACATGCCCTTTGTGGCGGCGCTGGGGCTCAATGTGCTCTCCCTGCGCCTGCCGGCGGCCCTGGCGGGGATGGCGGCGGTGGCCCTGTTCTGGCGGCTGGCCCGGCGCTGCCGGGGAGCGGCCTGCGGCTTGGCGGCGCTGCTGCTCATCGCGGTGAATCCCTGGCACATTATGGCCAGCCGCTGGGCCCTGGAGAGCAACCTCTTGCCCCTCTGCCTCCTGGCAGGGGTCTATGCCGTGGTCCGCGCCCGGGAGAACGGCCGCTGGTATTTTGCCGCCGGGGCGGCTTTCGGGCTGTCGCTATACGCCTACGGCACTGCCTTTTTCTTCCTGCCCCTGTTCCTGGGGATCTATGCGTTCCGGGAGCGGCGGCGCCTGTTCCGGGATTGGCGCTTTTACGCCGCGGCGGCGCTTTTTGCGCTGCTGGCTCTGCCCATCGGCCTGTGCCAGCTGCTGAACCTCACCGGCGGGGAGAGCGCCCGTTTCCTGGGCCTCACCCTGCCCAGGCTTACGGAGGCCCGGCAGACGGCAACCAGCGTTTTTGGAACGGGGCTTACGGGCTTTTTCCACAACATCGGGAGCTTCCTCTATTTGCTTCTGTTCCAGAGCGACGGCCTGGACTACAACGCCCTGCCCGGGAGCGGGCTCTATTATGTGTTCGGCCTGCCCCTGGCGGTGCTGGGCTGCGTGGTGAGCTGGCGGCAGCGCCGGAGCGGCGCCGGGGCGGCGGAGTACCCCCTGCGCCTGGCTTTGGGCGTGAGCTGCCTGTGCGCGACGCTTATTACCGTGAATATCAACCGGGTGAACATGGTCTGGCTGCCGCTGCTGTACTTTCAAGCGGTGGGGTTCTGGCGGCTTCTCAGCTTTCTGGGGCGCAGAGGGGCGGCTGCCGCCCTTGCCGCGGTGCTGGTGTGCTTTGGCCTTTTCCTGGGGCAGTATGCCCGGACCACGGAGGCCGAGAGCAATGTGGACGGCCTTGCCGAGGCCCTGGCCTTTGCCGAGTCGGCGGCGGAAGGGGACATCTACGTCACCAACAGCCTGAACAACACCTATATCTACGTCCTCTTTTACCGGCAGATCCCCCCGGAGGATTTCGCGTCCACTGTGACCTACCAGGACCCGGAGGCGGCCTTCCACCAGGTCCTCTCCTTCGGGCGCTATACCTTCCAGGGCAGCCCGGGGGAGAGCGGGGCCAGCTGTCTCGTCCTCCGCAATGTGGAATGGGGCGCCCTCAGCCCCGGCGCCTACGACGTGGCCGGGGAGTTCGGCAACTACATTGTCTGCCTGCCCCGGGCACAGTAGCGGGATTCACGGAAAACCCCGGCTGCCGTTTCACCGGCAGCCGGGGTTTGCTATTGTGTGGATGGCAGGGCGGGCGTTAGTTTTCCGGCTCTGCCAGCTGCGAGGTGCAGTGGGGGCAGCGGGTTGCGGCGATGGGGATCTCACTCATGCAGAAGGGGCAGGTCTTGGTGGTGGGGGCGGCGGGCTCCTCCTCCCGCTTGCGGAAATGCAGGAGCTTGTTCACGGCCCGGAGCATGCAGAACAGGACCAGGGCCGTAATGAAGAAATTGATCACGGAGGTGAGGAAAGCGCCGTAACGCAGTTCTACCCCGCCCAGGACCAGGGCATAGGCGCTCAGGTCCGTATTGCCGGCGGCGCCCAGGATGGGGTTGATGAGGTTTTCTGTCAGGGAGGTGATGATGCTGGAGAAGGCGCCGCCGATGAGGACGCCGACTGCCATGTCCATCACATTGCCCCGGAGGGCGAAGGTTTTGAACTCGGAGATGAACTTTTTCATAGGGAAAACGCATCCTTTCTCTATCTTTCTTCTATATAAACATCAGTGCCGGGAGGCGCGGATGCCAATGGCGCAGATCAGGTACAGGGCTGGAAGGATACAGGCGCAGAGGTTGGGGGTGCTGAAATCCGTCACCAGGGAAAACACGCCGGAAGCCAGGGCCAGCACGCCGAAGACCACGGTGGCGGTAGAGCCGCCGGGACGCTTTGCCGCCCGCAGCCCCAGAATGCCGCCTATCACCTCGAACACACCGTTGAGCGCCACCAGGGCCACCGTCAGTCCGATGAGGGCGCCTGTGAGTACCTGGGGCCCGCCGGCCTGGAGGATGACGCCGATGTCCATAGCGGTAATGCCCAGAAGAAGGATGCCAAGGATCAGCATCAGCACGGATATGATACGCAGAATCGTCCGCATAAGGAACCTCCTCTCTTTCCTTAAATTTTGACCAGGAATCATTATGATAATATATTTTTGCGTATTCTGTCAAGCCATTGCCGAAAAACGCCGGCCGGGCCGCAAAAATCCCCCGCCAAGGGGCGGGGGCATGACATTGGGGAAACATCACGCGGCGTTCATATCCTCGCGCAGACGCAGACCGCGCTCCTTCCGGCGGCTCAGATGAGCGCCTGGAACATTCCGCAGGCCACCTCCAGAAGCGCGTCCGGGAAGTCATAGCCCGGGGCGTGGATGGGGGGATGGCCCTCCCCATTGCCCAGGAGGAACATGGCCCCGGGGCAGGCGCGGAGATACCAGCCGAAATCCTCGCTGGCCCGCATGGGGGCGGGCATCTCCACCACCGGAAGGTCCAGAACCCCGGCGGCTTCCCGGACGCGCCGGACGGGGCCGGGATGGTTGACGTTGGCGGGGAATACATCTGCATAGGAAATCTCCAGGGCAAGGCCGTCCCGGGCTGCCTCCTGCCGGGCCATGGCCTCCAGGGCGGCGGAAAGGGCGTCCAGCTCCTCCTGGAAGTCCGCCCGAAGGGTGAGCAGCAGCCTGCCCGTGTGGGCGGCGAGGCCGAAGGCGGGCGCCCCCACGTCTATCTGGACCACCGTG
>CALWOS010000165.1 GCA_944383185.1 uncultured Oscillospiraceae bacterium | reverse complement strand
AGGAGATCGGCATCCCCGCCGAGCGCATTTACAAATTCGGCAAGGAGGACAACTTCTGGGAGCACGGCTCAGGCCCCTGCGGCCCCTGCTCGGAGATCTACTACGACCGGGGCGAGCAGTGGGGCTGCGGCAAGCCCGGCTGCACCGTGGGCTGCGACTGCGACCGGTATATCGAGGTGTGGAACGTGGTCTTCTCCCAGTTCGACAACGACGGCGAGGGCCACTACACCGAGCTCAAGCAGAAGAACATCGACACCGGCATGGGCCTGGAGCGCCTGGCCTGCGTGTGCCAGGGCGTGGCCAGCCTCTTTGACGTGGACACGGTGATGAACATCACCAACAAGGTCAGCGAGATCACCCACGCCCACTATGACGAGAGCCCCGAGAAGGACGTGTCCCTCCGGGTCATTACGGATCACATCCGCTCCGCCACCTTCATGATCTGCGACGGCGTCCTCCCCTCCAACGAGGGCCGGGGCTACGTCCTCCGCCGCCTCCTGCGCCGGGCGGCCCGGCATGGGAAACTCCTGGGGGTCAACGAGCCCTTCCTCTACAAGGTCTGCGACACCGTCATCCATGAGAACGAGGGGCACTACCCCGAGCTCCGGGAGCGGCAGGAGTATATCACCAAGGTCATCCGGGTGGAGGAGGAGAACTTCGCCAAGACCATCGACGGCGGATTGCGCATCTTCCAGGATATGCTGGAGCAGCACAAGGCCAAGGGGGAGACAACCTTCTCCGGGGCCGACGCCTTCAAGCTCTATGACACCTACGGCTTCCCCATCGACCTGACCATTGAGATGGTCCAGGAGCAGGGGATGGGCCTGGATGAGAAAGAATTCCACAAGCAGATGGACGAGCAGCGCCAGCGGGCCCGGAAGGCCCGGGAGGCCCTGGGCGACCTGGGCTGGGCCGGGGTGGAGTTCGGCAAGGACGTGCCCGAGACGGCGTTTGTGGGCTATGAAAACACCAGCATCGGCGACGCCAGGGTGGTGGCCCTGGTGGTGGAGAACGAGCAGGCCGAGGCCCTTATGCCCGGCGTGGAGGGCATCGTGGTCCTGGACAAGACCCCCTTCTACGCGGAAATGGGCGGCCAGGTGGCCGACCACGGCGTTATTACGGTTCAGAATTCCCTGGATCCCGCGGCCCTTACGGAAGCGGTTTTTGAAGTTACCGACGTGCAGAAGAACAAGGGCGGCAAGTATATGCACGATGGCAAGATGACCGGGGGCGCCCTGCGCCTGGGGGACACCGTCGCCGCCGCCATCGACGTCAAGCGCCGGAAGGCCGTCATGCGGGCCCACTCCGCCACCCACCTGCTGGACAAGGCCCTGCGCACGGTCCTGGGGGATCATGTCCACCAGGCCGGCTCCCTGGTGGAGCCGGACCGGCTGCGCTTTGACTTCACCCACTTCTCCGCCATGACGCCGGAGGAGCTGGCCCAGGTCAACACCATGGTCAACGAGGCGGTGCTGGAGGGCTACGACATCCGCACCGACGTGCTGCCCATCGAGGAGGCCAAGAAGCGGGGCGCCATCGCCCTCTTCGGCGAGAAATACGGCGACACCGTCCGTGTGGTGGACATGGGCGAGGGCTACAGCGTGGAGTTCTGCGGCGGCACCCATCTGGACAACACCGCCAAGGTGGGCGTGTTCCACATCCAGAGCGAGTTCTCCGTGGCCAGCGGCGTCCGCCGGATCGAGGCCACCACGGGCCGGGTCTCCCTGGACGTGATGGACCGGAACCAGGAGATGCTCTTTGCCGCCGCCGCCGCTTTGAAAACCAAGCCCGGCGAGCTCCGCGCCAGGGCGGAGGCCGTCATGGCGGAGGTCAAGCAGCTTGGCCAGATGGTGGAGAAATTCAAGGCCCGGGAATCCGCCGGGGAGGCGGACCGCTTCCTCCTGGGCGGCCATATCGTGGGCGGACTGCGGGTCATCACCGCCTCGGTGGGCGAGGCGGACACCGCCAAGCTCCGCCAGATGGGGGATACCCTCCGGGACAAGGAGAGTGCCGTGGTGGCCGTCCTGGCCAGCACCGCCGGGGAAAAGATCACCTTCCTGGCCGTCTGCGGCAAGGAGGCCGTGAAAAAGGGCCTGAAGGCCGGGGACATCGTCAAGCGGGTCAGCGCCATTGCCGGAGGCTCCGGCGGCGGCAAGCCCGACAGCGCCATGGGCGGCGGCAAGGATATCCTGAAGCTGGACGACGCCCTGGCCGCCGTGGACGATATCGTGGCTGAGAAATTGCAATAAAAAGGAGGATCCCAACATGTCCGACTGCCTGTTCTGCAAGATCGTCGCCGGGGAAATCCCCTCCGACAAGGTGTATGAGGATGAAAGCGTCTTAGCCTTCCGGGATATCAACCCCCAGGCCCCGGTGCACATCCTGGTGATCCCCAAGGTCCACATCCCCTCCGTGGCGGCGGTGGACGCGGATAACGCCGCGGCGTGCGCCAAGTGCCTGGAGGCCGTGGCGAAAATCGCCGCCCAGGAGAAGCTGGAAAAGGGCTTCCGGGTCATCTCCAACTGCGGCCCGGACGCGGGGCAGACGGTGCCCCATCTCCATTTCCACATCCTGGCCGGGAAGGATATGGGCGAGAAACTGCTATAAAAACTTGACTGCACAGTCGGGGCGTCCGAAAGGACGCCCCGACAATTCAGCCTAAAATACCGCCGTATAGCGTGATTTTTCTCGGGAAACACTACCGTTTGGTAGGGTTTCCTTGAGGTGATCTCATGCACTTTCGGCGAATTGAGGATCTGAGAGTAGACCATGATTTGACGCAGCGGAAAATCGCTGAGTATCTCCATATGCATTTGGAGGTCTACAGAAGATATGAAAAGGGCATCCGGGAGATTCCGGTCTGGGCGGTGATCCGCCTGGCGGAGCTCTACGGCGTGTCCACGGACTACATCCTGGGCCTGACGGACAACCCCGCGCCCCATGCGTAAGCTGCTCACCGCCTGCCTGGCCTTTGCCGCGGGCGCGGCCCTGGGGGTGTATGTCCTCTCCCCGCCGTGGCTGTTCCTGGCCGGGGCCCTGGCGCTGCTGCCGGGCGTGCTCCCGGGGCGGAAGAGCTGGCCCCGGCGCTGGCGGGCGCGCTGCCGCCTGCTCTCTCTGGGTCTGGCGGCGGGATTTTTGTGGACGGGGATCTATGACCTTGCCTTTGTCCGCCCGGCGGAGCGCTGGGACGGCGTGGAGGTAAGCATTTCCGGCCGGGCGGTGGCGTACAGCGAGCACGGCGCGGACTATGACAGCGTGGTCCTGCGCCTCACCGGAGAGGACGGGCCCAAGGGCCTGGTACGGGTATACGCCTACGGCGCGCCCCTGCCCGAGACCGCCCCCGGGGACATCCTGGAGGGGACGGTCACCCTCCGCTACGCCGGGACCCGGCACGAGGAGGCCACGGAGTTCCACCTCTCGGACGGGGTGACCCTTTTGGCCTATCCGGAGGAGGGCCTCTCCCGCGCGGGCCGCTGGGAGCACGCCTGGGTGTATTTCCCCAAGGTCCTGGCCGCCAGGCTTGCCGGGACCGTCGCAGCGCTGTGGCCGGAGGACGCCGCGCCCCTGGTCCAGGGCATCCTCCTGGGGGTGCGCGGGGACCTGGACGCGGACATTGCCGCCACGGACGCCCTGGGCGTCTCCGGCATTTACCACGTGGTCTCCGTATCCGGCTTCCATGTGAGCGTGCTGGCCGGCATGCTGGGGCTGCTGGTCCAGGACGAGCGGCGGCGGGCCCTGCTGGGCCTGCCCCTGGTGGGGCTTTTCACGCTGCTCACCGGGGCGGAGGCCCCGGTGCTCCGGGCCGCCTTCATGCAGGCGGTGCTGCTGCTGGCGCCCCTGGCCCGGCGGGAGGAGGACAGCCTCACCTCCCTGGGGGCGGCCCTTGCGCTGCTCCTGGCCCACAACCCCCACGCCGTGGCGGATGTGAGCCTGCAGCTGAGCTTTGCGGCCACGGCGGGCATCCTGCTCCTGGCCCGGCCCATCACCGGCTGGCTTTTGGCCCCTGCCCGCCGCCGGGGCCTGACCCGGCGGCGCTTCCTGGGGCCGGTGCTTCGGGACACGGCTGGGGTGCTGGGGGTGAGCGCGGGGGTGCACCTGCTCTCCGCGCCGCTGCTGGCGTTTTACTTCGGCTATCTCTCCCTGTACTCGGCCCTGACCAATCTGGCCTGCCTGTGGCTGGTGTCGGTGGTGTTCGTTTCCGGCTGGGCCATCCTGGCCCTGGGCCTTGTGCTGCCTGGGGCGGCTGCGGCCCTGGCCTGGGCGGCGGCCTGGCCGCTGCGGGGCATCCTCTTCCTGGCGGAGGGGATCGCCCGGCTGCCCTACGCGGCCCTCTATATGTCCAACCCCTGGATCCTGGCCTGGATGCTGCTCTTTTATGCCATGCTGGCCGTGGCGCTGCTGACGGCGGGCCGCCGGGGCTTCCGGCCCTGGACACCCTGCGGCCTGGGGGTCATCACGTTGTGCGCCGCGCTCCTGTTCACCGGCTCCGGTTACCTGGGGGAGAGCGTGAACGTCCTGGACGTGGGCCAGGGGCAGTGCGTTGTCCTCACCACAGGCCGGGACGCCGTGGTGGTGGACTGCGGCGGCATGGGCGGAGAGGAAAACGCCGGGGCGGCCTGCGCCTCCTTTCTGGGCGGCAGGGGCGTCCGGGAGATTTCGGCCCTGGTGCTGACCCACCTCCACGCGGACCACTGCAACGGCGTGGAGCGGCTCCTGGCCCGGATGCGGGTGGCGCAGCTCTATCTCCCGGCGGACGCGGACGACAGCGACGGCATGCTCCGGCGCATCCTCGCCGCGGCGGTGGACCAGGACACAGAGGTGGTCTATCTCGGGGCGGACGCCGCCTTTTCCCTGGGCGAGCTGGAGCTGACGCTCTTCGCGCCCCTGGGGGAGGGGGAGGCCAACGAGCGGGGCCTTCTCTGCCTGGGGCGCATCGGGGCGTTCGACTTTCTCATCACCGGGGACGCGGACGCGGCGGTGGAGCTGGCCCTGACCCGGCACACGGACCTTCCCAAGCTGGAGCTCCTGGTGGCGGGGCACCACGGCTCCGCCACGTCCACCGGCCACGCCCTGCTGAGCGCTGGGCTGCCGGAGGCGGTGGCGGTCTCTGTGGGGGAGCACAACAGCTACGGCCACCCGGCGGAGGCGACGTTGGAGCGCCTGGCCCTGTATGACGTAAGACTATACCGCACCGACCTGTCCGGCGATCTATTCTTTCCCGCAGGAGGATGACCATGGCAAAGGGAAGCAAAAAAACCAAGGAGGCCGACGGCTACCGCCAGGCCAGGGCGGACCTGGCCGAAAAGGGGCCGGAGCGGCTGTATCTTCTCTATGGGGAGGAGGACTACCTCCTGGAGGACTTCCTGGAGCGGCTCCGGCAGCGCTGCGTGGAGCCGGGCACGGAGGAGTTCAACCACCGCGTCCTCCGGGGCCCGGCGGTGGAGCTCTCCCGTCTGGAGGAGGCGGTGAACGCCCTGCCCTTCTTTGCGGAGCACAGCCTGGTGGAGATCCGGGATTTTGATTTCAACAAGTGCCAGGACGCCGCGGCGGAGCGCCTCAAGGCCATCCTGGCGGACATCCCGGCAAGCTGCACGGTGGCCTTTGCAGTGAGCCCGGAATATGAGCTGGATGGCCGCCGGGCTGCCGTCAAGACCGTCAAGAAGCTGGGCCGGAGCGTATACTTTGCCCCTCAGGAGGATGACGTTCTGCGCAAATGGATCGTCCGGCGCTTTGCCGCCCTGGGGAAAACCGTGGGCCGCCGGGAGACGGAACACCTCATCTTCCTGTCCGGCCAGCGGATGAACGCCCTGATCCCGGAGATCGAAAAGGTGGCCCACTACGCCGCCGGGGAGGCGGTGACCCTTTCGGACATTGACGCCGTGGCCCACCACATCCCCGAGGCGGACGCCTTCCGCATGACGGACGCCCTGGGCCGCCGGGACTATGAGGCCGGGGCCGCCATTTTGCAGGAGCTGCTCCAAATGCGCACTGAGCCCCCCGTGAAGCTCCTGGCGGCCATCGGCGGGCAGATGCGCAACCTTTACGCCGCCCGGCTGGCCCGGGAGGAAGGACTGGGGAAGCGCTGGCTCATGGAGGTCACCGGCACGCGGTTCGACTTCCTGGCGGACAAGCTGCTCCAGGGCGCCGCCGCCTTTGACCGGGAGACTCTGGAAAAGGCTGTGCGGGCCTGCGCGGCCTGCGACCACGCCATGAAGTCCACGGGTGTGGATGACACGGCGCTGCTGTGCCAGCTCTACGGGGAGCTGGCCGCGGAGGGCGGCCATGGCTAAGCCCAGGATCGCGGAGGTCATCGTGGTGGAGGGGCGCTACGACAAAAACACCCTGCTCCAGACGGTGGAGGCCACCGTGGTGGAGACAGGGGGCTTCGGCGTATTCCGGCAAAAGGACAAGCTGGCCCTGCTCCGCCGCCTGGCGGAGCGGCGTGGATTGATCCTGCTCACGGACAGCGACGGGGCGGGCTTTGTGATCCGGGGCTTCCTCCGGGGCGCGCTGCCCAGGGACAAGGTCAAACACGCCTACATCCCGGACATCGCCGGGAAGGAAAGGCGCAAGCGCGCCCCCTCCCGGGCGGGGACGCTGGGGGTGGAGGGCATGACGCCCCAGGTGCTGCTGGAGGCTTTGCGCCGCTGCGGCGCCACCTTCCTGGACGGGGACGCCCCCCGGGAGCGGGAGGCGGGGCCCCCCATCACCAAGGCGGACCTTTTTGCCGCGGGCCTCTCCGGCGGGGCGGGGAGCGCGGCGCGGCGGCAGGCGCTGCTCCGGGAACTGGAACTCCCCGCCGGGCTCACGGCAAACGGCCTTTTGGAGGTGCTGAACCTCCTGATGGACCGGGAGGCTTTCCTGGACCTGGCCGGGCGGCTGTCAGCGCCGGGAGAGTTCCTCCAGCCCCAGGGCGCCGAAACAGGCGATGGCCAGCAGCCCGGCGGGGAGATCGGCCAGTTCCCGGGCCACGGACAGGTGGTACCAGGCGTCGCTCCCGCCGGCGCGCCCCTCCAGGAGGAAGGCCAGGGCGCACAGCCCCACGGCGCAGCTCAGGCGCAGCGTACCCAGGATCAGGCTCCAGGCGGCGGGGCACATATGTAAAAAGTCACGCAGGATTTTTTTCACGGCGGGACCCTCCTTTTTTCCAGTGTAGGGATTCGCCGGAGAAAAGGCAAGAAACAATGTTTTCCATATCCTGTGCCCGCCATTGAAAAAATCCCAAATTCTTGTGGAAATCTTGAAAAAAGCGTGGTATAATCCAGTTGTATGGGCCTGTGCCCATTTTGATTGATCTGGGGGTTTGCCAAATGAAGTGCCCTTACTGCGGATTTGCCGACAGCAAAGTCATCGATTCCCGCCCCGCGGACGACGGCGCCACCATCCGCCGCCGCCGGGAGTGCCTTGCCTGCCAGAAGCGCTTTACCACCTATGAGATCATGGAGCGCCTGCCCCTGGTGGTGATCAAGCGGGACGGCAGCCGCCAGAGCTTTGACAAGGTCAAGCTCATCAACGGCATGGTCCGGGCCTGCGAAAAGCGCCCGGTGCCCATGGCGGAGGTGGAGAAAATCGCCGACGACATCGAGCAGGAGCTTCAGGGCGGCCTGGAGCGGGAGATCACCACCACGGAGATCGGCGAGATGGTCATGGCCCGCCTCAAGGACCTGGACGAGGTGGCCTATGTCCGCTTTGCCTCGGTGTACCGCTCTTTCAAGGACATCAATACCTTCATGGAAGAACTCACCAAGCTCTTGGGGGAGAAGACCCAGAATTAAACAGCTAATACAAACCGGCCGGCTGCGGATGCCCGCAGCTGGCCGTTCTCGTATCCCGGGGGCGGCGCGTACATCAGGCGGGCCGGGGCTGGGCGATGAGGCGCCCGGCGTTTGCCACAGCCCGGCTTTTCTTGTTCCGTACCGGCGAGAGGCTCATGGCATAATAAGCCGGCTCACAGAGGTGTGAGCCGGAAGCTGCGGCAGAGGTATGTATCAGTCCATTCCTGGTAATAAAACGATTGCCGTATCAAAGCCGGACCAGTCCAGCCGCTGCCCGCAGCGGTCACAATAATTCTGGTACTCCCGTTCCAGCGTGATCTGGCATCCGGGACACACGGGGTAGTAGCTTCCGCCGCTGCAAAGCGCTTTCACCATGGTGACTTTCTTCGGCGTCTGTTTGCTCCGCTTTTCCAGCAGCAGCTCGTTTGGCGTCACCTCCAAGCCGTTGCACAGCTTCTCTACCGTGAACAGCTTTGGCTGTACCCGGTTCCGGATGATATTCCCCATATTCCTGGGGCTCATGCCGCACAGCTCCGCAGCAACTTCATAGGACATATCTTTGCTGTCAAGAATTTGCAACACGCGCACGGACAGGTTTTCTGAAAACATCTTTATACCCACTTTCTCTGTATTAAGATGGTTTCAGCGTATCGGCAGCGTGTTCCTTCTACAAGGAAACACAGTTCCCATTTTTCCTGCGTGCCGGATGTTTGTTTTCCTTGCCGCAACTGCGAGGTGGGAATTTGTTTGCTGCTGGCGGTTCTTCTCGCCAGATTGGCTAGGTATGGGATCCATTCCGGCCGGAGCCACCTTGGATTGCTTCCGCCCAAAGCGGCGTACGTCCCCCAATCGCAACCATGGGTTGGGGCCGAGAGAATCCATCACGCCGTACATCTTCGCAAACACAGGATATTCCGGAAGCCAGGAGGCCGGACGGCTCCTCTCGGCCCGGCAGGCTTCCGCTGGCCATGAGACGGTGGTACCCTGGTTTGCAGCCTCCTGCACAAGCACTTTTGTTACTTCGCATTTGGGCACCGGTACGACTGAATCTCGAGGTGCTCAACCGGTAAAAACGCGATACGTTTTCCCCTTTCCCGTCCCAGCGGGCAGGGAGAAAACGTACGTCCACTACTACATAAAACGTTTTACCTCCTGAAAGTGCAACGAGATCGCCGTCTGTTTTTTTGAAATCGTTATCTTACATAAATTTCTCGACTGGTTTTGCCATACAATAGACAGAACGTTTTGGCAAATAAAAAGGGCATGCTGACGCATGCCTTGAAAACCGGAAGCTTTATGTGATTTTTGGCGAATTGGAGCAGCCGGGCGCGGTGCGCCCTTACTTCTTGCGCCGCTTTCTCTCTGACACGGCCTTTTGGGAAAGCTCGTTGCAGGTTTTCATGCTGTCGAGTATATCCACCACGGCGGCGACTTGCGTGGGCGTGAGCTTTTGCAGGGTTTCGATCAAATCGGAAACGGAGTAGTCCTCTGTGAGCTTTTCCGCCAAATTGTTTTGCGAGATGTTATACGGAGTGATGCCCAGCAAGTAGTCGGTGGTGACGTCGAAATAACGGGAGAGGGCAATCAAGACCTCGGTACTCGGCTCGCGCGTACCGGTCTCATAGGCCGATATGCTGCTGTTGGAAATGTGCAGGATTCTGGAGAGCTGCAGCTGGGTCAAGCCTTTGTCTTCCCTTAGCTCACAGAGGATCTCGCCGAATCTTTGCATGGTATTTGCCTCGCCTTTCTTCGTGTTGGAAGAATTATACTAAAAAAATACTTGCAGCCCCTGAAATTATCGTATTCCGGGAATATATTTATTATTTCCAAATAAAAATCTCGAATTCGTGGAAATATTTCTTGGATTTGTGGATATTTCGCACGTTTGCTTCACGAAAAACTGTTTGGGGCTGTTGCAGTTTTTGGGGTACGCCCGTTTTCCTATATATAGAGGGGGTATCCGGAAGAGAAAGGCGTGGGGATGCGAGAATGCCGTTTGTGATGATGCAGGAGGACACGGCCCCAAACGATCAGGAGTTTATTCTATCCATCTACGAGGAATACAAAAGGATCATGTTTTCCAAGGCAAAGCGCTACTTAGGCGGGGAAGACGCCGTCGAGGACATTGTCCAGGAAGTCATGCTGAAACTGATTCAGAAGGTTCAGAAGCTGAGAGAGCTGGACCGTTACACCTTG
>CALWOS010000164.1 GCA_944383185.1 uncultured Oscillospiraceae bacterium | reverse complement strand
GGAAAGGCCGGGTTCATCTCCAAAGCGTGGTTTCCCCATTTCGCCAACTGGCGGCGGGATGGCTACGACTTTGACAGCCGCTGGGACGAGGCGCTGGCCAGCGTGCGCCAGAAGCGCATTATGGACCAGTTTGCCGGTAGGGACGAGTTGTATGCCTTTGAGCTCAAGCACCTGGCCGGGTTCGGCAAAGAGGGGGAGAAAAACTTCGAGGGCACGGTGACCGGCCTCCAAATGGGCGGCTACCTGTTGATCCGGGATTTCCGGCAGCGCCTGAACAAAAGGGGCCAGCCCTACGGATGGCCCATTTCCGTCTATACCACGCCGGAAGCCCTATGGGGCTACGCGCACATCTCCTCCGCCTATTCTGTGGCCCCCGCCCGGTCCAGGGAGCTGGTTTTTCAGCAGGTACGCGAGCATTTTCCGGCTGCCACGGAAGCCGCGCTCCAGGCGGTGCTGGGATGGAAGGGATGAGCGCCGCTTTTCCCAGGAAACCGAAAAAACGCCGCGGCAGTGTGCGGGAAAAAGGAGAATCTATATGAAACAAGTCAAAATCACGGTTTTGAAAACCACCCTGGATCAGGAGCTGGCCACGGAGTACGGGGTGGAAGGGCTGACCGCCTGTCCCATGCTGCAGGCCGGGCAGGTATTTTACGCCGACTACGCGAAGCCCGACGGGCTCTGCGACGAGGCATGGAAAGCGATTTACCAGTATGTGTTCGCCTTGGCCCACGGGGCGGAGCAGGGGCTTTTTTACTACGGCGACTGGATCCGCGAGCCCGGCGTGGCCATCTGCAGCTGCAACGACGGCCTGCGGCCGGTGATCTTCAAGCTGGAGGCCACGGACCGGGACGCCCAGATGAACTATGCCCCGGTGCGCTGACCGCCGCCCCGGCCGGGCACGATTGTGGGGGATGCCTGTATGAAAAAATGTAGGATCACTGTCATGCGCATCACGCGCTACGAGGATTTGATGGATCAATATGAAAACCCCATCGCCCACGCCTGCGATATGGAGCTGGGGCAGGTGTTTGTGGCCAACGGCTGGGAAAAGCCCGCGGGTTTCTGCCAGAGCGCCTGGGACGCCCTCTCTCCCTTCGTGCTGGCCCTGAGCCACGGGGCGGGGGATTTCTATGACGGCTGGATGAAAAATCCCCGGTCCGCCATGCTCTCGTGCAACGACGGGTTCCGCCCGGTGAGCTTCCTGGTGGAGGCCCTGGACGAGGACGCGGACTGAAGGAGGGAACTTTGTGAAAATCGCCATCTGCTATTACTCCCGCCACCAGGGGAACACCCGGAAGGTCCTGGAGGCCATGGCCGGGGCGGGGGAGACCGACCTCATCGACGTGACGACACGGCAGGCTGTCCGGCTGGAGGGGTACGACTGCGTCGGCTTTGCCTCTGGTATTTACGGTTTTGCGTTCCACAATGCCGTGGTGGAGTTTGCCCGGCAGTACCTGCCCCAGGGCAAGCCGGTGTTTTTTGTCTACACCTACAGCGGCGCCAAGGGTACCGGCGCGAAGGCCGTGGCGGAGGTCGCCAGGGAAAAGGGCTGCCCGGTGCTGGGGGAGTTTGCCTGCCGGGGCTTTACCACCTTCGGCCCCTTCAGGCTGGTGGGCGGCATTTCCAAGGGACACCCGGACGCGCGGGACCTGGAAAACGCCCGGACGTTTTATGCGGAAATCCAAAAACAACAGGTGCAAGAGCAGGAGGACGAATCATGTTAGGACCAAACCCGGACGCGGTGCACCCCAATGAAAACACGCCCAGCGTCTGCTATATCAAGAATGTCATTACCCGCCCCAACATCCAGGTGGGCGATTATACCTACTATGATGACGCCGCCACCGGAGGAGAGGATTTTGAGGCCCATGTGACCCACCACTACCCGTTCCTGGGGGACAGGCTCATCATCGGGAAGTTCTGCGCCATAGGCAGGGGGGTGGAGTTTGTCATGAACGGGGCAAACCACCGCATGGCCTCAGTCACCACGTACCCCTTCAATATCTTTGCCCACGGCTGGGAGAAGTGCACGCCCACGCTGGACGAGCTGCCCTTCAAGGGGGACACGGTGGTGGGCAACGATGTGTGGATCGGCCAGAACGTCACCGTTCTGCCCGGCGTCCACATCGGAGACGGCGCCATCATCGGGGCGGGTTCTGTAGTGGCCAGGGACATCCCGCCCTACGCCATTGCGGCGGGGAACCCCTGCCGCGTGATCCGCCAGCGATTTGACCGGGAACTGACGGACTATCTGCTGGAGCTCCGGTGGTGGGACTGGGACGCGGAAACCATTTTTCGCAATCTGGAAGCCTTGTGCAGCGGCGACCTGGAGCGCATCCGCCGCATCGCGCTGTGACGGGGGAAGGCTATGAAGCTTGCCATTCTCTCCGATACCCACGGCCTGCTGCGCCCCCAGGTGGCGGAGCGGCTGAAAGGCGCCGACGCCATCCTACACGGCGGAGACATCAACACCCAGGGCATTGTGGACGAGCTGCGGCGGTATGCCCCGCTCCACGTCGTCCGGGGAAACAACGACAAGGACTGGGCGGAGGTCATCCCCCATGACCTCACCGTCACCCTGGGCGGCGTGACCTTTTACTTGGTCCACAACAAAAGGGAGGTCCCGGCGGAGCTTCCGGGCGTGGACGTGGTGGTATATGGCCACTCCCACAAATATGCCGCGGAGGAAAAGGACGGGCGCCTCTGGCTCAATCCCGGCTCCTGCGGCCCCCGGCGTTTCCACCAGGAGATCACCATGATGCTGGCTGAGGTGGGGAACGGGGAGATCCGGGTAGAGAAAATCTGCATCCCCCACGAGGTGGAATAGCGGCGCAGCACCGGCGGCATGGAGACCCAAATAGAAAAACGCCGGCCCGCATGCCGGCGTTTTTAGATGGTCAAGTGGTCAATCCCCCTGCCTGTAGCTGCCATATCCACCCTGACGGCTCTCCAGGCCGGTCACGCTCCCGAAGGCGCTGACTTCCACTTCGTACCAAGTATCCCCATTTACGATATCAAAGCTGTATTCGCTCCAAAGGCCCTCCTGGTCGATCTCCTGGGCGACGATCTCCCCGCCGCCCGCGGCGGCCAGGGCGGTTTCCTGGGCCTCCGCCACGTCCACCCGCAGTACCAGCGAGACGATGAGTACGGCGGCCAGGATCACAACCACCGCGATCCCGGCGATGATCAGGGCGCGGACTTTTCCGCTCAGATTTTTCCACATGGCATTTTTCCTCCGTTTCCATTCTGGGATTTTTTCCCTCTGTTGAAAGGATGCGCCCGGAGGGGGAATTATTGCAAGAGAAAAGAAAAAATTCCGATTTTTTGAGAGAGCGGGAAATCTGACTTTACCCCACAGGGCTGGAACAGGGGAGGGGCATGGACATGCCGGATGGGACCGGCTGCGGCATGTGAGACAAAAAGGAGGCTGAAATATGGAAGAATGCCTGATCTGCAAAGCGCCGCTGGAGTATTTGACCCAGGATGTCGAGATGGAGTGCGCCGTGTGCCACAGGAGAGAGCCCAGCAAAACGCGCTGTGTCCATGGACACTATGTGTGCAACGACTGCCATACCCAGGGCATGGACAGCATCTTTGGCCTATGTCTGGCGGAGACCTCTGCGGATCCCGTGTCCATCGTCCGGCGGATGATGGACCTGCCCTTCTGCCACATGCACGGCCCGGAGCACCATGTGATGGTGGGCGCGGCCCTGCTTACCGCCTACCGGAACGCCGGGGGACAACTGGACCTGGAGGAAGCCCTCCGGGAAATGTACCGCCGGGGCAAGGCTGTCCCAGGGGGCGCCTGTGGTTTCTGGGGCGCCTGCGGGGCGGGGGTCAGCGTGGGACAGTTCCTGGCCATCGCCACAGCGTCCACACCCCTGGCTCGGGAGCCCTGGGGCCTGAGCAACCGGATGACCGCCAGGGCCCTGGACAGCATCGGCAGCGCCGGCGGCCCCCGGTGCTGCAAGCGGGATTCTTTTTTGGCGATCCTGGCCGCCGTGGACTTTGTCCGGGAGCATCTGGGTGTGGAAATGGTGCGCACCGTCCCCGCCTGCACCTACCGCAGCCAGAATAATCAGTGCATCGGCGGGCGCTGCCCCTTCTGGGCCCAGACCTGAAAAACGCCGCGGATCAACGCGCCGCCGGCTTCCGGTTCCGGAAGTCGGCCTCAATGGCGTCTTTCCAGTGGGTATCCAGAGGGGCGTTGGACCGCACCGCCGCCGCGGCCCGGCCCACAACTTCGTAGTTTAAGCGGGTGCCCGCGCTGTCACAGCGGTAATCTGCCGCCCGGTCCGGGGCGATGCCCAGGGCGCCCGCGGCCGCCACCGCGTCGATGTTGGCGCCCAGGAAGAGGAACTCCCAGCCGTATTTTTCTTTCTGCCGCAGGATCATTTCCCGGATCTGCGGGGCGGAATAACGGCGGCTGGCGTTTTCCATGCCGTCGGTGGTGATGACAAAGAGGGTGTGCTCCGGCACGTCCTCGCGCCGGGCGTACTTGTGGATGTTTCCAATGTGGCGGATGGCCCCGCCGACGGCGTCCAGCAGCGCGGTACTACCCCGGACATAGTATTCCCGGTCCGTGATGGGCCTGGCCCTGCGCACCGGCACCCGGTCGTGGAGCACCTGTGTATCGTGGTCAAAGAGGACGGTGGAGACGAAGGCCTCGCCGGGCTCCTTTTTCTGCTTTTCCAGCATGGAATTGAAACCGCCGATAGTGTCCGCTTCCAGCCCCTGCATGGAGCCGCTGCGGTCCAGGATGAAAACCAGTTCTGTCAAATTCTTTTTCATAAACATATCCCCCTGTAGCTGTCTCTGTAAGCCTGGCTTACAAACACAGTATAGGGGGATTTTGCCGTTCCTGGGTCGCCTGCCAGGCGACAATTTCACTCCCAGGCCGGTTTGGCCCGCTTTTTTGCAAAATCTGGCGCCGCGCGGCTTGCCGGTCAATCATTTTGGGTTTTCTTTGCGTTATATTGTATGACGGAGGTGACGGCGGTGGGGGATAAGGAAATACGAAAGCGGCTCGGCAGCGGCGACGAGACGGCCCTTGACGAGCTTGTGCGCGCATATTATCCGGATATCCTGCGCTACTGCCGCCGGCACACCGCCGACGAGCACAGCGCGGAGGACGCGGCCCAGGAGACCTTCTGCAAGGCTGTGCGGCATCTGGACGCCTATGTGCACCGGGGAAAATTCCGCGCCTGGCTCTACAAAATCGCCGCCAACACCTGCGCGGACTTTTGGCGCGCGCCCCGGCGGGACCTGCCCCTGACCGGGGAGGCGTATGTGGAACCGGGCTTTGACCGGGCTGAGCTTGCCCAGGATCTGGATGCCGCCCTCGCCGCGCTTCCGGAGGCGCAGCGGGAGGTGATCCTGCTCCGGTACGTGCATGGGCTCAAACTGCGGGAGTGCGCCGCGGTGCTGGACATACCGCTCCGCACCGCCCAGTCCCGGGAACGCGCGGCGCTCCAGGCGCTGCGGAAACTGCTTTGAAAGGAGAGAGCTATGAAACCCCGTGAGATAAAAGCCCTTTTGCGCGCCACGCCGGCGGCGGATGCACCCGGCGTGGACGAGGCGGTCCGGCGCTGCCGTGCGGTATACGCGCGCCGGAGAACGCTGCGCCGCCTGGGCGCGGCGGAAATCATCGTGGGGCAGCTGCGTTTCGTCGCGCGGCCCGTCTGGCTGGTGCAGGGCGCGCTGCTCGTCGTTATCTGCCTCGCGCTGGGCAGGGCGGGCGGGGGGCGCCATGCCCTGGCCATGAGCGCGCTCACCGCCGTGCTTGTCGCGCTGACCATACTGCCTTTCTATGGCCGCTCCGAACGCCACGGTATGCGGGAAATTGAGGCCGCGACGCGCGTCTCGCGCGTAAAACTGTTGCTGGCCAAGCTCGCCGCTGTAGGCGTCGGGGACGCCGTCTGCCTCGGGGCAGCCGCGCTCCTGACGTTGCGGAACGCCCCGGGGACGGCCCTCGTCTTTGTCGTGCTGCCCTTTGCCCTCGCCAGCGCGGGGAGCCTGTTTGCCCTCAACCACCTGCCGGGCGGCGCGTTTGCGGCCACGGGCTTTGCCGTGGCTCTCGTGTCTGTGTACTGGGCGATGGCGGAGAGGCTTTCCCGGCTTCCGGCGGCTGCGGCCCTCGCCGCCTGCGCGCTGGCCGCGGGAGTCCTCGCCGCCGAGTGCATAAAAATGGCCCGCGACGCGCAATTTGGCAAAGATATGGAGGAGATACTATGGACTTGAAGATAGAAAATCTCACCCGGCTCTATGGCGGAAAGGCCGCCGTGGACGGCGTGAGCCTCACGCTGACCCCCGGCGTCTGGGGGTTGCTGGGCGCCAACGGCGCAGGCAAGACGACGCTCATGCGCATGCTGGCGGGCATCCTCACGCCCAGCGCGGGCCGCGTCCTGTGCGACGGGGCGGACACCCGCGCCATGGGCGAGGCCTGGCGGGACATGCTGGGCTACCTGCCCCAGCGCTTTGGCTTCTACCCGGAGTTCACCGTGGCCGACTACCTGGACTACATGGCCGTCCTCAAGGGCGTGGAAAAACGCGCGGCGCGCCGGCGCATCGGGGAGCTGTGTGAAACGCTCTCCCTGACCCGGGTGTATAAAAAGAAAATCCGCCGCCTCTCCGGCGGCACCCAGCGCCGCGTCGGCATCGCCCAGGCGCTCCTGAACGACCCGGACGTGCTCATCCTGGACGAGCCCACCAGCGGACTCGATCCCGGGGAGCGGGTGCGCTTCCGCAACCTGCTCAGCGAGTTTGCTCGGGGGCGCATTGTGCTCATCTCCACGCACATCGTCTCCGACGTGGAGTATATCGCCGCCGAGAACGCGATCATGAAAGACGGGCGCCTCATCGACGTGGGCACCACGGAGGAGCTGCTGCGCGCGATAGACGGCAAGGTATTCACCGCCCTGGTGCCGGAGGGGCTGCTCGCCCAGGTGGAGCGCGACGTGCGCATTGTGTCCCTGAAGAACGAGGGCGGCGGGCAGACCCTGGTGCGTTACGTCGCCGACGGGCCGCTCCTGCGCGGCAGCGAAATTGCCGCGCCGCGGCTGGAGGACCTTTACCTCTGGCTGTTCCGGGGAGAGGGGAGGCGGGAGGATGTATAAGTTGGAGATGAAGCGTCTGCTCAAGACCAGGTCCACGCGGATTCTGGCAGCCGCCGCGCTGCTTGTGTCGCTGTTGCTGTGTTGTTTCAACATATTCAACGCCTATTACTATACCGAGAACGGCGAACATCTCCATGGCTTCGACGCCATTGCCCACAAGCGCGTCCTGGCTGCGGAGAGCGAGGGAGAGTGGACGCCGGAGCGCATTCGGGACGCATTCGTGCAGATCGGGCAGTCCGCTTCCCATGGGGAATCCAGCGAGCAGACCGCTTCCTATCGCTTTACATTTTTGCGCAGTATCCCACAGGTGTACGGTGGCGCGATGTACGCCGGCGAGATATCCCCCGATGAGGCAGCGCAGTATTACAGCCAGCGCAAGTCCTATATCGCCGAGGCCACGGCGCTGCGCTACGGCGCAGCCGCGGCGGAGGCCGCCCTGCGCCTGGATGAGAACACGGCGGAGCCGTTTTACTACGAATTCGGCTTCGGCACGGGCAGCGACACGCAGTCGGTGCTCCCCGTGTGTCTTTTCGCTGTGGCTGTTGTATGCTCCGTCATCTGCGCGCCGGTCTTTGCCTCCGATTACGCGTCAGGCGCAGATGATATCCAGCGCTGCTCCCGGTATGGACGCAGGCGGTTGGGAAAGGCACGGATTCTTGCCGCCATGACGCTCAGTACGGGGCTGTATCTCATTTGCGCCGCCATCTTCCTGATGAGTACGCTGGCGGTATTCGGCGCGGACAGCACGTCGGCGCAGCTTGCTCTGGACGCGATGGTATTAGTTGACATAACGATGAACGGCGTGCTGGTTTTGGCCCTTGTCTCCGGCTTTTTGAGCGTCTTGGCCATGACGGCGTTTACACTTTGGCTTTCCGCGCGGATGAAAAGCGGCGTCGCCGTGCTGGCGGTCACCCTGGCCGTAGCCATGGCGCCGACCTTCCTCATCGTGCTCCTGTGGGATACCGCCCTGGGGGATTGGCTCCGGGCGCTGCTGCCCAGCGGCGGGTTGGGACTGGGGACGGGGATGCTCGTCGACATCCAGGTGGGAAAGTTCCTCACCGTCGGCCCTGTGGCAGTCTGGACGCCGTTTGTGACGCTGGCCGTGCCGGTCATCGAGACGCCGCTCTTCGCCCT
>CALWOS010000163.1 GCA_944383185.1 uncultured Oscillospiraceae bacterium | reverse complement strand
CCTCATCTCCATTGTGGCGGACACCTTTGCCGACGCCGGCTATCTCCTGCTGCTGGAGCTGGATGAGAAAACAGGGGAGCACCGCCTGCTGGAAACCGTGCCCCGCCGGGGCGCTTCGGACACGGACTTGGCCCGGAGAATCGTGGAGGTGGACTGCGAAGCGGTGTTCTGCGGCCCCATAGAGGAGGCCCCGTTCACTGTCATCGCGGACGAGGGCTGCGTGACCCGGTACCTGGCTGCGCTGCTCTCCGTGGAGGAGGCGGTGCGGGAGATGCAGGCCTACCGCCTGGAGATGATTACGGACTACATCGGCGGCACCGGCTGCCACTCCGGCGAGGGCTGCGAGCACCACGACCATGGAGAAGAATAAACAGCGGGAGACGCACACTGTGTGCTTCGGCGCTGCGGAAAAAAGCCTCGCAGAGTTCGCGCCCGCAGGCGCGAAGAAGAGGAAATCCGCCTTTTCCGAGCCCTTGTGGGACACACGGAGCGTGTGTCCCCTTTGCCTCCGGCCCATTCCCGCGGCCCTGGAGCTGCGGGAGGACGGGGCTGTGTGGCAGCGGAAATCCTGTCCGGAGCACGGGGATTTTGCCGTCCCTGTCTGGCGGGGGAAAATGGACTTTTTGCGCTGGACGGCGGGGGCGTCGCGCCTGCCTGCCGGGGCGGGGCTGGGCTGCCCGGCAAACTGCGGGCTCTGCCCGGAGCACGAGCAGGCCACCTGCTGCTCCCTTTTGGAAGTGACGGCGCGGTGTAATCTTCGCTGCCGTTTCTGCTTTGCCTCCGCCGGGGAGGACCCGGCGGAGGACCCGCCCCTTTCGGAACTGAAGGCCGCGGTGGACGCCATCATGGACCGCTGCGGCAGGCCGCTGCTCCAGCTCTCCGGCGGGGAGCCGACCCTCCGGGATGATCTGCCGGAACTGGTGGCCTACGCCAAGGAGCGGGGTTGCCCTTATGTCCAGGTGAACACCAACGGCCTGCGCCTGGCCCGGGAGCCGGCGTATGCTGCGGCCCTGGCCCAGGCGGGGGTTAGCATTGTATTCCTCCAATTTGACGGCGTGGACGACGCGGTGTACGAGGCCCTGCGGGGCCGGCCCCTCCTGGCGGAAAAGGAGGCGGCCATTGCCGTGTGCCGGGACCTCCGCATGGGCGTCACCCTGGTGCCCACCGTGGTGCGGGGGGTGAACGACGGAAAGCTGGGCGACATTGTCCGCTACGCCGCGGCCCGCCTGCCCGGGGTGCGGGCGGTGCATTTCCAGCCGGTGTCCTACTTCGGGCGCATCCCCACCGGGCCGGAGGCGGACGGGCGTTTTACCCTGGACGAGCTCATGGCCGGGCTCATGGAGCAGGCTGGGCTGCCGGAGGACAGCTTCCTCCCCTCCCGGTGCGACCACCCCCTGTGCGGCTTCCACGCTGCATTCCTGGCGGAGACGGACGGCACGCTCCGCCCCCTCCACAGCCGGGGGAGGAGCGGCGCAGGAAGCCAGGCCTGCCGGACCACGGCGGAGGAAAACCGCTCCTATGTGGCCCGGCACTGGGAGCGGCGGGACACGCCAGAGGACGCCGGCAAGCCGGAGGATGACTCCTTTGAGGGCTTTATCCGCCGCATGCGGACCCGCACCCTGACCCTCACGTCCATGGCCTTTCAGGACGCGGGAAATTTGGACATCGAACGGCTGCACCGGTGTAGCCTCCATGTATACGACAAAGGAAGGGTGGTGCCCTTTTGCGCCAAGTACCTCAGTGCCCTGCCGGGGAAAAGCTGAGCCCCTGTCCCCCGGAGCTGGCGGCGGGGCTGCTGCCTCGGGGGGAGACCGTGGTGGAACTGGGCTGCGGCCAGGGCGTGCTGCTCCAATATCTCCGCGCGCATGGCTTTCCCACATGCATCGGCATCGAGCCGGACCCGGAGCGGGCGGCGTACTGCCGGAGCCGTGGGCTGGATGTGCGTCCGGGCACGGCCCAGGCCGTCCCCCTGCCGGCAGAAAGCTGCGGCGCGATGGTGATGGAGTGCGTCTACTCCCTGTGTGAGCCGGGCCCCACGGTCCGGGAACTTGCCCGCATCCTCCGGCCCGGCGGGACGCTGGTGCTCACGGACCTCTACGCCCACGGCGTGGGTATGACGCTGGAGGACAGCCCCCTGTGCCGCCGGGTGCCCCGGCGGGAGGAACTGGAGGATGAGCTTCAGACGCACTTTACCCTGGAGCGCTTCCTGGACCAGACGGACGCCCTCCGGCAGTACGCGATGCAACTGCTGCTCTCCGGCGCCGGAGAGGCGGACTGCACCCGGGAGGCGTTCCGCCGGCTGAAGCCGGCCAAACCCGGGTATGGGGTGTGGATATGGAAGAAAAACTCGCCGCGCTGAACGCCCTGGTGGCCTACGCCCGGGCCAACAGCCCCTTTTACGCCCGGCATCTGCCGGAGGGAGAGATTGAAAGCCCGGCGGACCTTGCCCGGCTGCCCCTGTGCAGCGCGGAGGATATTCGGGAGCACGGCCGGGAAATGCTCTGTTGCCCGGCGTCCCGGGTGCGGCGGATCGTGAGCCTGGAGACCTCCGGCACCAGCGGCCGGCCCAAACGCCTTTGTTTCACCGAGGCCGACTTGGAGCGGACGGTGGACTTTTTCCACCACGGCATGGAGCGGGTCTGCGGGCCCTACCGCCGGGTGGCCATTTTCCTCCCCGGGAACAGTCCGGATGGATTATGTCAACTTCTCGCCGCAGGTATCCGCCGCTTCGGGGGCACGCCCTTGTACTACGGCCCCATTGCGGACTACGGCGACGCGGCCCGGTGGAGCCGGGAGCAGCGGGCGGACACCCTGGTGGGCATCCCGGCGCAGATCCGTCGCCTGGCACTGACGGCGCCGGACCTGGGCTACCGCCGGGCGCTCCTCTCGTCAGACAGTCTGCCCCGGTCCCTGGGGGAGACCATCGCCCGGAAATGGGATTGCCAGGTGCTCAACCATTACGGCATGACGGAAAGCGGCTACGGCCTTGCGGTCCAGTATCCCGGGGAGGCGGCCATGTCCCTGCGAAAAGACCTCTACCTGGAGCGGCTTCCGGATGGGGAACTGGTGCTCACCACTTTGTTCCGGGAGGCCATGCCCCTGATCCGCTACCGCACCGGCGACCTGGGCCGCCTGAGCCCCGAAGGGGACGTGCTGGAACTCCTGGGCCGGAAAACGGAGCTGGCCCGGCCTGTGACGCTCCGGCAGCTGGACGAGACCCTCTTTGCTCAGGACGGCGTGCTGGACTACGTTGCCGCCGTGCAGGGCGGTGTGCTCCGGGTGACGGTGCTGGGCCGGGCGGGAGACGCCCGGGCGGCCCTGGAAGAGGCCTTCCCGGAATTCCGCCCGGAGGTGGAGGAGATAGACGCGCTGCCTCCCGCCGGCGGAAAACGCGCGCTGCGATGGGAATGAATCGAAAAGGCCGGGGGCGCAGCAAACTGCTGCGCCCCCGGCCTTCCTGATTGACGGCACCCGCGATTTGTGCTACCCTGGCCGCAGCCGGGCTTCTGCCGGGAAAGGCTTGTTTCCGCTCCATCGGACTGCGGGAGCGAAGAGAAATTGATATTTATGGATGATGGAGGTCTGTATGGCATTTCGGGAGATGAGAAGGAAGCGGCAGGCGCTTTCCCGGCGGGAGGTCCTGGATATTTTGCGCCGGGGGACGTCCGGCGTGCTCGCCCTCTCGGGCGACGATGGGTATCCCTACGCCGTCCCCATCAGCTATGTGTA
>CALWOS010000162.1 GCA_944383185.1 uncultured Oscillospiraceae bacterium | reverse complement strand
CTGGTTGGTGGCGGTGATGGCGTCCGCCGCGGCCAGGCACAGAGGGGAGGCGTTGGCCACCGCCACGCCCAGGCCCGCCCAGCGGAGCATGTCCACATCGTTGTCCGCGTTGCCGAAAGCGGCCACGGCCTCCGGCCCCAGGCCCAGCTCCCCGGCCACAAAGCGCAGCCCGCTGGCCTTTCCCGCCTCCCGGTTGGCAAGTTCCACCAGCCCGCCGAAGGAGGAAGTCATATAGAGCTCCGGAAGGGTTTCCCGGATGGCGGCCCGGAGCGCAAGCTCCATTTCCCGGCTGTGGCAGCGGAGGTTGATCCCCTCCAGCTCCGTCTCATGGGCCCGGATGAAGGCGTTGATGTCCGGCACCGGTTTCCGGGTGGCGCGGAAATACTTCACAAAGCGCGGCGACACGCCCCAGGCCGTGGGGTCGGCAAACTGGCCTTCCCAGGCGTAGGCGGCGCCGTCCCAGATCACTTCCATCCCCGGCGCGGGGTCTCGGGGGAGCAGCCTCAGGAGCTTTTCCACGGCTTCCGGGGGCATATACCGCCCCCAGAGGCAGCGCCCCTCCGGCAGGGCGCAGACCGTGGCGCCGTTCGAGGTGACGGCATAGGGGATGCCGGGGATCTCCAGCAGCGCCTCCGGCAGGGAGGAAAAAGAGCGCCCCGTGGCCAGGGTCACGGTGATACCGGCGTGGATGCAGCGCTCGATGGCCGCCCGGGTCTCCGGGGCCAGGGCGCTTTTGTTGTCCAGGGTTGTGTCGTCCAGGTCCAGGGCCACCAGGCGGACGGCGGAAAAATTCAAATCCATTCTCTCACAAGCTCCAATACAATATGCTGGGCCATACGCAGGCCCGCGGCGGCGGGGACCCACACCAGGGAACCGGGCACGCTCCGGCGCCCCGGCGGCGGGGCCTCGCCCTCTCTGGGCGCCCGGGGTGCTTCCGGGGAGTAGACCACCGTGAGATGCTCGATGCCGTACTGCCGCCGGAGCTCCCGGCGCACCACCCGGGCCAGGGGGCAGTTTTTTGTCCTGCTGATGTCGCAGAGCTCCAGAAGCCCCGCGTCCAGCTTGTTCCCGGTGCCCAGGGCGGAGACCACGGGAACGCCCGCCTCCCGGGCGGAGACGATCAGATCCAGCTTGCAGCTCACCAGGTCGATGCAGTCTGCCAGATAGTCCCATTCCGGCGGCGGGGAAAAAAACTGCGCCCGGGTGTCCGGGGCATACCGGGCCGCTACCGGGAGGAAGCTACTCTCCGGGCAGATCTCCTTCAGGCGTGCGGCCATCACCTCCGCCTTGGGCCGCCCCACGGTGGCGGCGGTGGCGCAGAGCTGGCGGTTGCAGTTGCTCTCCGAGACCGTGTCCTGGTCCACCAGGGTCAGCGTGCCCACCCCTGTGCGGGCCAGGGCCTCGGCGCACCAGCTTCCCACGCCCCCCAGGCCGAACACGGCTACATGGCTCTCCCGGAGCCGGGCCATGGCCTTCGGCCCCAAAAGCATCTCTGTGCGCAAAAACCGCTCCGGCAAAGCCAAGCCCCCCTTTCACACGCGCTCCCCCTTGCCAGAAGGCAAGGGGGAGCGCAAATTCCATATCCTGTGGCCGCGCTTACATGGCGTAGCGCATGCCGAAGCCGATGGTGGCCTCATAGCCCTCCGAAATCTCCGCGTCCCAGGCTGAGAAATCGGCGGAGCGCAGGCTGTCGTCCGCCAGGACGTCCCGGTAGGGCTCTCCCCAGCTCACAAAGTAGATGATGTGATAGCCGCAGTACGTGCCCTCGTTGAACACAATGCCCGTGTCTCCGGGTTCCCGGGCGGGGTCAAAGCAGAAGTCGTTGAACTCTTCCACCATCTGGCCCTCGAACACATTTTCATAGAGCCCGCCGTTGGTGTTGGAGCCGGTGTCCGCGGAGTACTCCTCCGCCAGGGCGGCAAAGCTCTCCTCGGTGGCGTCCCCGTCTTTCCACTCCTGGAGGATCTCCTCTGCCCTCTCCTTGGCGGCGGCCTTGGCCTCGTCGGTGTAGTTGCCTTCCTCGTCGGCCTCCGCCTCGATGAGAATGTGGCGGACGTTCACGGTGTCGCCGCTGTTGTCGTCCCGGCTGTCAAACACCACCACATAGCAGCCGCTGTCAGTTTCCGCGGTGGTGATGTCCCCTGCCTTCCGGCTGCTGCCCAGGAGCCACTCGGAGTAGCTGCTGTCCAGGGCGGAGGCAAAGGCGGTAGTCTCCGTGAAGCTGATCTCCTCGCCGTCTACGGTCAGGTCGGTGAAGTCCTCGGCCTCCCCGGCGGCCTCGGCGATTGTCTCCGCCTTGGCCTTGGCGTCCGCCAGGGCCTCCTCGGAATACTCCTCCTCGTCCTCGGCCTTTTCCGCCTCTACCAGATAGTAGCTGTAGGTGATGCGGTCATTCTGGCTGGCCAGGTTGGTGTCATATTCCTCGTCCAGTTGCTCCTGGGTGTAGGTGTAGCTGTCCCGGATCTGCGTGGCATAGCCGCTGGCCAGGACCTCCCGCTCCACCATTTCACGGAACAGGTCCATGGTAAAGCCTTTGCCGTACCGGGCGGTCATGAAGTCCTCGACGCTCATGTCGTTGGTCGCGGCAGCTTCCTCCATGGAGGCCACAGTGTCCTCAATGGTCTGCTGGTCCTCCTCGGTGAGGGTATAACCCGCCTCCACGGCGGCGTCATACCGGGCCGTGGTGGTCACCAGGGTGTCCAGGGCCGTCTGCTGGAAGTAGTCCTGCCAGGTCATGTCCTCGGAATACTGCTGGGTGGACAGGGGCTGGGTGGTATCCAGGCCCATATAGGAGGCATAGTTATAGTAGGAGTAGTAGGTGTTGTAGTAATAGTAGTTGAACTCCGCCGCGTTATAGGAAGTATCCCCCACCTGTACGGCGCTGAAGCTGGTGAGCATCAGGCTGGAGTTCAGGAGAATGACCACAGCGATAAAGAGGACCAGCACGATTCCGGCGATATAATAGCCCCGCATGGCCTTGCGGTTCTCCGCCGCCGCCTGCTGCCGGCGGTTCTGGTGAGCACTCATGAATGGATCCGTCCTTTGCACTTTGGTATGGTGGGTGCATTTCTGCACGATATAGGATAAAGCTGAATTATTATATTACATTTTCCCGCCGCTTTCAAGTCCAATTTCCTCTTCATCCAGGCCATGTACCCCTTTGGGGCTGGAAATCCGCGGGAAATCGTGGTATGCTGGGGCATGTGCCCGCCAGGCGCCCGCCCAGGCGCGCGGGCAGAAGAAGACCTTAGGAGGACCCCATTTTGAAAAAAAACAACCCCAAGGCGCCCCGGCGGCGCCGGTGGCCCTTTGCGCTCCTGGCCGCGGCGCTCCTGTGCGGCGGGCTCTGGGCCGACAGCCGCTGGCGCCTGGTGACCACGGAATATGAAAGCAGTTCCCCCCGCCTCCCCGCCGCCTTCGACGGGTTCCGCGTGGTCCAGCTCTCCGACCTCCACGGCTATGAATACGGCGCGGACAACGCCCGGCTGGTGGAGCGGGTCGCGGCCTGCGATCCGGATCTCATCGTCCTCACCGGGGACTTCATCGACAGCGCCGGGGAAATCCCCGTTACGGAGGCCCTGGCCCGGGCCCTCACGGCTCTGGCCCCGGTGTACTTCGTCAGCGGCAACCACGACTGGGGCTCCGGCGCGGCGGCAGCCCTGGGGGAGGCCCTGGAACGGGCCGGGGCCATCTGGCTCCACAACGAGACTGTGGCCCTGGAGCGGGAGGGCGCGCGCATCTTGCTGGCCGGGGTGGAGGACCCCAACAGCTGGGCGGTGATGCCCACGCCGGAGGACGTGGTGGCCCAGGCCCGGAGCCAGGGGCCGGAGGACTATATCCTGCTTCTGGGCCACCGGAACGATTGGGTGAAAAAATACCCGGATCTGGACGTGGACCTGATCCTCAGCGGCCACGCCCACGGGGGCATCATCCGCCTGCCCTTCCTGGGCGGACTCCTGGGCACGGAGCACAACTTTCTCCCGGAATACGACAAGGGCCTTTTTCACTCCGGGAGCTACGACATGATCCTCTCCGCCGGGCTGGGGGACAGCTTCCTGAACGGCGCAGTTTCCGCCCGGTTCCTCAATCACCCTGAGGTGGTCTGCGTCACGCTGCGGACCGCCTGAAAAACTAAAAGAGCCAAAGGGAAAAGCGCGCTGCATACCGCAGCGCGCTTCTGTTTTGCATCAAAAGAAGCCGCCGCGCCCGGGAGCGGACGGCAGAGTTCGGGAGAAAAACACCTTGTTTTCCCCGGTTCTTTCCCGGGGAACGGGTACCATTTTGCGCCGGGGCGTGGTATACTATGGGCATAGCCAAACGAGAAGGAGGGCAGACCATGGAAAAACGATTTATCTGCCGCAACGTCCTGGTCACGGGGGCCTCCAGCGGCATCGGCAGGGCCAGCGCGCTCCGTTTTGCCCGGGAGGGGGCCAATGTGGCCCTGGTAGCTCGAAACCGGGAGCGGCTCTCTGCCGTGGCGGAGGAGGTCCGCGCCCTGGGCGTCCGCGGAGAGGTCTATCTGGCGGACACGTCCAACGCCCCGGAAATCTACGCCGCTGCGGACGCGGCCCTGGCGGATTTCGGCAGTCTCCACGCCGTCCACTGCAACGCGGGGATCTATCTGCGCCGCCCGGCCAAGGACCTGACCACAGCGGACATCTCCCGGATTATGGACACGAATTTTTACGGCACCCTCAACACCATTTACGCCGTGCTCCCCTACATGCTGCGCCGGGGGGAGGGCAGCATCGTCACCACCGTGTCCATGGACGGGAAAAAGGGCGTGCCGCCGGACGCGGCCTATGTGGCCGCGAAATTCGCCCTGAACGGCTTCCTCCAGGTGCTCCGTCAGGAGCTCCGGGGCACGGGGGTTCACATCGGCGCGGTGTTCCCCAGCCGGACGGATACGCCCCAGATCGCTCATGTGGCCTGCCCGGCGGTGACCCCCAAAGCGGACCCCGCCGTGGTAGCCAAGGCCGTGGCCGACTGCGTGTACTACCGCCGGCGGGAGATGCTGGTGCCCTGGCTCCCCTGCAAGCTGCTGGTTCTGGCAGACGCGGTGTCCCCCGCCCTGGGGGATTTTCTGGTGCGGCAGCTCCATCTCTCCGGCACCCAGACCGGAGACCCCGTTGTCTGACTCCCGGCGAAACGCTTCCCAAAAATGCCGCCGCGTATTTTGCCCATTGGCAAAATACGCGGCGGCTGTTTCATGTTATGCAGGATCAGAGGTTGGCCTTCCAGTAGTCCAAAAGCTCGGCGGAGTCCACCACCACGCCCAGATGGAGAGAGATCATCTGCAACGTGGGAATCTCCAGGTGCTCAGAACCGCGGGTCAGATCCTGAGGCACCACCACCCGGAAGTCCCGGTTGGCAGCATCAAAGGCGGTGTTGATAACGCAGCAGTCCGTCATACAGCCAGTGAGCACCACCCGGCGGATGCCCAAATTCCGGAGCAGGAGCTCCATATCTGTGGGATAGAAGGCGGACAGGCGCTTCTTGGTGGTGACCATGTAGTCCTCGTCGTGGACGTCAATGGCCATCTTGTTCCAGCGGGTGCCCTCCAAGGCGTGTTCGGCGATGTTGGGAATCTCCCCCACGGTAACAGGGAATACCATGCGCCAGGCAGAGGGGTAGAGCTTTTCATCTGCGCCGTCCTTGCGCAGGGTGGAGCGCACGTGGATAATGGGCATACCCAAGGCGCGGCACTCGGCCATGAACCGGTTCAGCGGCTCTACAATTTCCCGGCCCCGGGGAGAGGGGCAGGGGCAGGCGGGATCTTCGGACAGGTGCCCGTCATGCATGTCGATGGTAATGACGGCGGTATCCCTGGGGTCCAGGAACACCTCACGGATCTGCGGGGGAACCTCTTTGCGCACGTTGTCGAAATAAGCTTGCATCTGCATGTCCTCCTTTTCAAAAAATACGTTTGTTTTGGGGTCTGACATACCGGAACAAAGCCTTGGCACAACGGTTCTGAACCAGGGTCCGAGCTCTGGGCGCGCCACACCGGGCACGCCCGCCGCGCTTTCCAAGCGCGGCCCAATCCGCAGCATGAACTACTATGATACTATGATAACAGTATAGTAAACCGGCGGCAGCTTGGCAAATCGCAACCTTACCCTCGGGGAGACCTTTTTGCATCCCGGGAAGGGAAGGCCGGGCCGCCGGGGAGGTAAAGCGCGAAACCGGCCCTCACGACAGGCTGTTGATGGTCATGACGCTCAGGCCGTTGAGCAGCATGTGGAGGAAAATGGGGCTCCACACGCTGCCGGTGCGCTCATAGAGCCAGCACAGGGCGATGGAGACCGGAAGATATTGCACCGCGTACAGCAGCAGCGCCGGGTCGCCGTAGGCCGCGGCGAACTGCCAGATGTGGTAGACGCAGAAAAGCCCCACGGACCCCACATAGGCAAGCAGGCGGCTTTTCCGGTACAGGCTGCCGAAAACAACGCCCCGGAAAAGGCTCTCCTCCACCAGGGGGGCCAGGAACACCGTCAGGCCGAACATGGGGCGGAAATCCGTCATGGTCATGGCCACAATGGCCTCCTGGTTGGGGTTTTCCGTAAGGGGCAGGAACTCCATGGCCAGAAGCGCCGCCACTGACAGGATGTTGTTGAGAAAATAGGCCGCCACCAGAAGCGCCAGGGTGCGCCCCAGGCTGTCCAGGAGGATATCGAAATCCCGGCGCAGCAGGGGCAGCAGCACCGTCAGCACAAAGGCCGCGCCCAGGGCGTAGTACACCACGTTGACCGTCACTTCGTCCGGCGTATACTGGGCAAACAGGACGTAGAGGTTCAGAAAAACGGGGAGGATCACCACGTGGAACAGCAGATAGACCCAGCCCGCAATGGTCCGGCCCCGGCCAAGGCAGGGCTGGAGGGGTTTTTGCGTCATGGGCGTCAGACCTCCACTTTCTTTTTCAGCTGGCTCAGGAGGTTCAGCGCCTCCAGGGGCGTCAGGGTGTTCACGTCTGTGCGGCGCAGTGCCTCCACCGCCTCCCGGGCGCCCAGTTCCGTCAGACTCATCTGAGGCTCCGGCGCCGGGGGCGCAGCCGGGGCGTTGGGGACCGGGGTGTCCGACTCCAGTTCCCGGAGATAGGCCTTGGCCTTGGTGATGACGCTCTCGGGCACCCCGGCCAGCTGGGCCACTTCGATGCCGTAGCTGTCGTCCGCCGCGCCGGGGACAATCTTCCGGAGGAACAAGAGCTTCCCGTCCTGCTTTTTGGCGGTGATGTTGTAGTTGCGCACCCCGGCGAGGCGGCCCTCCAGAGCGGAGAGTTCATGGTAGTGGGTGGCGAACATGGTCTTGGCCCCCAGGCTCCGTTTCCCGGCGCAGTATTCCAGCACCGCCCGGGCGATGGCCATGCCGTCAAAGGTACTGGTGCCCCGGCCGATCTCGTCCAGGATGAGCAGGCTCCGGGCCGTGGCGTGGCGGAGGATGTGGGCCACCTCGCTCATCTCCACCATGAAGGTGCTCTGCCCGGCGGCCAGGTCGTCGCTGGCGCCGATCCGGGTAAACACCCGGTCCACCACCCCCAGTTCCGCTTCCTTGGCCGGGACAAAGCTGCCCATCTGGGCCATGAGGACGATGAGGGCGGTCTGGCGCATATAGGTGCTCTTGCCCGCCATGTTGGGCCCGGTGACAATGGCCACCCGGTCCTCCCCGGTGTTGAGCACCGTGTCGTTGGGGACGAAGCGCACGTCCTTCTGGCTGTGTTCCACCACCGGGTGCCGTCCCTGGAGGATGCGCAGGGACTGGCCCAGGTCCACCTCCGGGCGCACATAGCCGCTGCGCACGGCCACCTCCGCCAGGGCGGCGAACACGTCCAGCCGGGCCACAGCGTCCGCCGCGGCCTGGATGCGCTCCACCGCTCCGGCCACCTGTTCCCGCAGGGCCGTGAAGCGGCGGTATTCCAGCTCCGAGAGGGTCTCCCGGGCGGTCTGGATGCTGGTTTCCAGCTCCTTGAGCTCCGGGGTAAAATAGCGTTCCCCGTTGACCAGGGTCTGCTTGCGGATGTACCGCTCCGGCAAGTCCACGTCCCCGGCGGATTTCGGGATCTCGATATAGTAGCCGAATACCTTGTTGTAGCCGATCTTCAGTTTCTTGATCCCCGTGGCCTCCCGCTCGGACTGCTCCATGCGGATGACCATGGCCGCGCCGTTGTCCTTCAGCTCCCGGAGGCGGCGGATCTCCGGGTCAAAGTCGTCCCGGAACATACCCCCCTCCCGGACGGAGAAGGGCGGTTTGTCGCAGATGGCGTCCAAAATCGCGCCGCTCACGTCCTCCAGGAGATCCATCCCCCGGATCTCCCGGAGGGCAGCGCAGCGGGCCTTTTCCAAAAGGGCCGTGAGCTTGGGGAAGGCCGCGCAGTAGCTCCCCAGGGCCAGGAGGTCCCGGGCGTTGGCCGTGCCGTACACCGCCCGGCCCACCAGCCGGCGGCAATCCCCAATGTCCCGGAGCACCGCCCGGAGCTCGCCCCGGAGCACGTTGTCCCGGTAGAGTTCCTCCACCGCGTCCAGGCGGCGGTTGATGGGCACCGGGGAGAGCAGGGGCCGCTCCACCCAGCTCCGGAGCAGCCGGGCCCCCATGGGGGTGCAGGTGCGGTCCAGGACCCAAAGGAGGCTCCCCCGTTTTTCCCCGGAGCGGAGCCCCTCGGTGAGCTCCAGGTTCTTCCGGGTGGCGTAGTCCAGTTCCATAAAGCGCCCGGTGGCCAGGATCTCCGGGGGGTTCAGATACCGCATGTCGTTTTTCTGGGTGGCGTGGACATAGTCCAAAAGCCCGCCCAGGGCCCGGACCGCCCCGGCGTCCCCCTCCAGGCCCAGGGTCTCCAGCCCCGCGCCTGGGTACTGCTCCGCAAGCCGCCGGCGGCTCTCCTCCAGGGCGAAAGGCGCGGCGTCCCCCTTCTGGACCAGGCAGCGCTCCAGCTTCCGCTGGAGGAAGTCGCCGATCTCGCCGTTTTCCGCCGCCGCCGGGGAGAGCAGCACTTCACGAGGGGAAAAGCGGCCCATCTCATTGACCAGGTGGCCCGCCCCGTCCTGGGGGAAAGAGGCCACGCACACCTCCCCTGTGGAGATGTCGCAGAAGGCCGCCGCCCCGGCGTCCCCCTCCAGAAAGAGGGCGCCCAGGTAGTTGCTGCGGCTCTCCTCCAGCATGGAGCTCTCCGTCACCGTGCCCGGGGAGATCACCCGGATCACCTCCCGGCGCACCAGCCCCTTGGCCAGGGCCGGGTCCTCCGCCTGCTCGCAGATGGCCACTTTGTAACCCTTGGCGATCAGGCGGCCAATGTAAGCCTCCGCGCTGTGGTAGGGCACGCCGCACATGGGCGTCTGCTCCGACTCCGGCTTGTTCCGGTCCCGGGTCGTGAGGGTGAGGTCCAGCTCCCGGGCGGCCAGCTTGGCGTCGTCGTCGAACATCTCATAAAAGTCCCCAAGGCGGAAAAGCAGCATACAGTCCTGGTGCTGGGCCTTGATATCCTGGTACTGCTGCCTCATGGGTGTCAAATCTGCCATAGAGAAAACTCCGTTTCTGTCTGTCTTATCCAGAGCGTGCGCGGCAGGGTTCCCGCGCTATTGGATTCTGTCAAACTGCTTGTCCAGCTCCTTCCGGGTGAGGGCCACGGCCACAGGGCGGCCATGGGGGCAGTATTTCACTTCCCCGGAGAGCACCGCCTCCGCCAGGGCCAGGAGTTCCTCCGGCTCGCAGGCGCTGCCCGCCTTTACCGCGGCCTTGCAGGCCATGGTGGAGAGCGTCTCCTCCCCCAGCGCGGCGGCGCCGGAGCGGCGGATGGCCTCCCCCACTTCCTCCAGCAGAGCCGTCTCGCCCCCCCGGAGTTCCGCAGGGGCCGCCCGGACCAGAACGCTGTCCGCCCCGAAGGGCTCGATCTGAAAGCCCAGGGCCTCCAGCTTTTCCCGCTGTTCCAGAAGGAGCGCCGCCGTCTCCGGCCCCGGGGAAAAGGGGATGGGCTCCAACAGGAGCTGAGGCATGGGCGGGGTCTTCCGGCTCCGGAGCCGGTCAAAGAGGATGCGATCGTGGGCCGCGTGCTTGTCGATGACCAGGAGCGTGTCCCCCCGCTCCACCAGGATATAGGTCTTGAGCACCTCCCCCACCAGCCGTGGGGGAGCGGCCTCCGCCGCCGGGGAGAGGGGGTTGTCCCCGCCGGGCAGCTCCAGGGCGGATTGCTCCGGTACCGCCTCCGGCGGCGCGGGGGAGACCGGGGCCTCCCTCGCCGGCGGGGAAGCGTGGAAAGCCTTGGAATCTGCGGAATTTTCCACGGTTTCCACAGACTTTTCCACAGGCGCGTCCACCCCGGTCCGGGAGCGGATTCGGCTGCCGTAGGGCAGGGCGTCCTGGCGCAGGGGCGCGGCGCCCCTGCGGCCTTCCGCAGCTTTCCAACGGCGGAAATCCGCGCTGGTCATGCTTTGAAAAAAGTCCTTCCGCGGGCCGGGCACGGCGGCGGGCCGCTCCCGGGGCGTCTCCCGGAGGGAGGGAGCCGGCGCGGCTGCCCCTTCCGGGGCCGGGGCCTCCGGCCGGGCGGCAAGGTGGAGGGCCTTGGCGCTTTTTTCCGCCTCCAGGGCCCCCAGCACCGCGTGGTACACCGCGTCAAAGACCTCCCGCTCCCGGGAAAAGCGCACTTCGCTCTTGGTGGGGTGGACGTTCACGTCCACGGCCCCGGGGTTCAACGTAAGATAGATTACGCAGCTCGGGAAACGCCCGGTGAGCAGCCGGTTCTGATAGGCCTGCTCCACGGCGGCCTGAAGCCGGGGGGAGCGGATGTTCCTGCCGTTGACAAAGAAATACTGCCCCGCCCGGCTGCCCCGGCCCGCGTGGGGGGCGGAAACAAAGCCCTCCGCCGTGACGCCCTCCGCCTCGCAGCGGCAGGGGAGCAGCCCTGCGGCAAACTCCCGGCCCAAAAGGGCATAAACCGCGCTTTCAGCCCGGCCGTCCCCAGGGGAGAAGAAAAGCTCCTGCCCGTCCTTTATGCAGCGCAGGGACAGCTCCGGCCTTCCCAGGGCGCATTTTTGGGCCATGGCCGCGCAGGCGGCGG